>JAGHTY010000043.1 GCA_018065125.1 Candidatus Minthousia equi | reverse complement strand
CCCATATATTGCCCCACCATTTGACTGCGGTCAACCTCAATTACTTTTGAGAGAGGCAACAAACCTACAGCCTGGAATACTTCACCCATTTTACGGGCGATTGAGGTTTTTCCTGTACCAGGGTTACCTGTAAGAATAATATTTATAGGAATATTTTCTGCTCCTCCTAAACCCTGTTCTACGCGCTTCTTCATGAAAACCGATTGAACAGCTAAACGACGAATGGCCTCCTTCACCGACTTCATTCCGATGAATTGATCCAATTCCGTCATCACCTCGTCTAGACTCTTCTTCTTGCTGTGCTCTGGGCCTCTAATATCATCAACAGTCAAAAGATTCAGTTCGTCCTCTGTAAAGTCTGGCTGTCCCATGCGACTTACCAATCTACGACTTTGATTTGAGATTGCGTCCTCGAACAACTTACGTACTTCACGTGCATTGCCAAAATTTTTATCACGTGAAATATACAATTCCTCAAAGTAATGCAACAAATCTGTAGAAGCCTCTGAATCAAGAGTCAAATTCTTCTCTGCTGCCAGATTTTGGAATATCAGAGTTAAATCCTGAGGTTTGTAATCCTCAAAAACTATTGTTTGCGTGAAACGAGACTTTAATCCAGGATTACTTGATATGAAATCGTGCATTTCATTTGTATAGCCAGCAACAATACAAATAAATTTTCCACGGTCATCTTCTAAACGCTTGAGCAAAGTATCCAAGGCTTCCTTACCAAATGTATCATTACCTCCTTGGCAAAGAGTATAAGCCTCATCAATAAACAGAACGCCACCCAATGCAGAATCTATCAGTTGGTTTGTCTTAATAGACGTCTGACCTGTAAAACCCGCAACCAATTTACTACGATCTGCCTCAACTAAATGACCACGAGCAACTACACCCAGCGCTTTAAACACATCTGCCATGATTCGAGCGACGGTTGTCTTTCCTGTACCAGGGTTACCCGTAAACACATAGTGCTTTGATAATCCCGTATTCAGTTCTCCTCGCTGTGCCTGAACATTTAGATATGAAACAATGTTGGTGATTTCATTCTTAACCGATTGCAAGCCTACCAAACCATTTAGTTTAGACAAGCAACTTCTATAATCAATCTGTTTTGGCTTTTCGTATGGAACATCTTCAGCTTGTAGGGTAACCAAGGCTTCATTTGTCTGTTCACTCAATGGCAACTTACTGATACGCTCTGCCTGCCTACGGCACATTTGCTCAAACAGATGACGCATCTCACGACCATTAGCAAAGTTCTTGTCTCTGCTATTGTATATCTGATTTACAGCCTCTAATGTTATTTCTTTCGCATCATCCGTAAGCATATAATGCTTCTTTGAAGCAAATTGAAGCAATATCTGTACCAGTTCCTCTGGAGAATAATCATTGATATGCAGGAATCTGTTAAATCTACTGCGCATACCAGGATTAATACGCAACAAATTCTCCATCTCGGTCCGGTATCCAGCAGCAATTACAACAAACTTTCCACGGTCATCTTCCATGCGTTTCATCAGGCGTTCCAAAGCCTGTGTGCCTTGAACGTCTTTTGTACCCGCCTCATTTTGTGGAGCCAACGTATAGGCCTCATCAATAAACAGAACGCCACCTATGGCCTTGTCACAAAGTTGATCAACCAATTTTGGAGTTTCACCCATGTACTGGCTTACCATCTGACTTCTGTCAACCTCTACAACATGACCACTTTCAAGATAACCTATCGCCTCGAATATCTCACCTAGTTTACGTGCGATACTAGTTTTACCTGTTCCCGGATTTCCTGTCAGCACAAAATGCAAAGAAGGACGTGTTGCATTAGCCAGGCCACGCTCCATACGTTCCATATTGGCTTGAACTTCCCATGCAATTTCACGAACTGCCTGCTTCACATCCTGCATGCCAATGAACTCATCCAAATCCTTAAGAATGTCATCCAAGCTACGTTCTTCTGGAACATATCCAACAATGTCATTTTCGGTGATTACATTTGTGCCTCCCGAGATATGTGAAATAAAGGAAGTGAAGATATCTTCTGCCTCCTGTAAAGCAAAATGAGCATTTCCGAATGAATCATCTTTTGTCTTTACTGCATATTTAAACATACGCAGCAGTTTCTTGTCTGCCTCTGGCGTGAATTCGGTCAAGCCATACTTCTTTTTCAAAACAGACTTGCAGATATCAGACAACTCATTTGCATTATATGCTTGCAAGCGGAACAAATATTTGAATCTGTTACGTTCTGCTGGATTATTTTCCAGAAACTCCTCAAATCCACCAGGCAATCCTGAAAGGATAACTATTGGGTCATCATTCCAATGTCCCATTTCCACAAACAACTTATCCAAAGGATTCACATTCTTTGAATAACTGTCTGGTAACAGTTTCTGAACATTATCAAAGAACAAGATTCCGCCACGGATATCCTTGATGTTCTTTTCCCAGTTCTCTACAAAACGTTGATAATCTACTGCATCAACGATTTTCAGTTTGGGTTTAGAAATTATCTTGTGCTGATAGAAATAGTCTTTTAGGATTTCTGCCAGCATTGTTTTTCCAGTACCGGTTTCACCGATAATGATTGTATTTACACTTAGACGGATGCTTTGCGCATTATCACGATTGTGCAAATACGAATAAATGTCAACAATGCTTTTCAATTGCTGCTTTACGTCTTCACGACCAACAATTGAGGACAAATAGTCGGCATTCGACTCTAAAGGCGCGCCACACCATTTGCAATATTTTGCTATTAGCCTATTTTCCTTATGACATTTCTGACACTCCATTTATCTTACATCTAAAATTTGGTTCACCCAGTCGTGCAAACTATTGATCCAAGAATCAGTGTTTGGCAGCCAACGGTCCATCATTAAAGGATGGTACAAAACAAAAACTGCAATCATTATTATAAACAGACCTAGCCAACTTAAATAATGAAGTGTCATTTCACTTCTTGTTGACGTAATCTCTGTTTGAATATCCTCCATAAGTCCAAACTTGCTTGATTTGAACTTGAATGTCTTGCTTTTGAATGTATAATATAAAGGTTCCAGTAACTCGGTATTGATATCTTGCGTAAATGCAGATTTCAAATCCTTAAGATGTCTTGTAGATGATCTTTTACCCCAATAAAGAGCAAGAAGCAAATACAATACCGTAATTATAGCCATCATTGGAACCAACATTGAAGGCATGACATTGTATGTTAACTTAAGCATGTAAACAGGAATAACGGGAGATACCAATCCTAGTAACATTGATAGTATTACAATTGTTGCTCCATGCCCAGAGAAAAAACCTCGCAAGCCACCAATCACCATTGATGGTAATGCCATTGGCAACCAAATTGAGAACCAAATGTATTCCATGAACACATCTTTATGGTTGATTCCATAAAAGAACAGGAAGAACACCAAGACGGCAGCACTACTCATCAACAACAATTTCAAGAAACGCTCAAAATTCATTGAAGAAGCCCATTTTTTCTTTGAACTCTCAAGGGTAGATTTTGTTTGCTGTTTAGCTATTTCCAAACGTTTAAAGTAACTGTCTGATGGTTCGTATTTTCCTACTGTCTGAAGATACTTCTCTAAAGTTCGCTCGTAGCTATACTCTTCACTAAATGTTTCAAAAGGATTTTCATGGAAGAACAATGTTAGCCATGCTTTCATTGAACCCTGTCGCATAGCGCGTCGAACCTTACGTATATCCTGTTTTTCCAATTCTTCTACAGAAGATACTTCCGCAACAGATTCTCCTTGCTCACCATCCAGGCAATAGGTTGGTGCTACACCTAATGCTGCACAAAGTTTATAGGCCGCAATCTTCACGTCATAAACTCCCAATCGTTCTCTGTTTTCACGAGAATTGAGAGACAGTATTCTGCTTTGCAAACTCATTACATCAGTCCATGCATGAATACTTGCATATTGATGTAAACGACCTTCCAAGCTAATAAAATCTGCCAGGTTCTGTTCAAAAGTCTCAATATCCGCATCCTGATTTTCATGCAATTTCTCCAATAGCAATTGAGCTACATCCTCACGTGTAAATGCATTCTGCAAATCAAAAGCGCACTGACGATCAATCGTATAGAGTACCGTATAGGCTAGATCCATCGAAAAGTCCTTACCCTCGGTAAGCAGACGTACGGCTTCGCTCTGTACCTTATCCTCAGAATGCGAAAGCCAAGCCAGGAGTCGTCCATCAATAAGTGACCTCCATTGATCATCTGTACATTTACCCGTTCCAAACGACTGCACAATTTCTGTCGGAGTTGACGATGGAAGTGTACCTAAGAATGGCATATTCTCATTGATTTGATACACAAATATTGAAACTGCCAATCTTGGAGAAAGCGATTTGAAGATTTCACTCATCTTTATACGGTCGATATTCAGATGAGCCTCAAGATAGATATACAATGAATCATTAGGATCTTTCAATCGTTCTCCATATATTTCTGGTTCATTCAGCACAGAAACAGCAACATCCTGCACATTGTGACATGCATGATGATGAATGTCATAATAAGGATAATCCTTATCCAACACGTAGATTGCTGCCATTAAGCCAGAGGTCTGATCTGTAGGATATCGACGTTCTACAATGTCGTCCAACTCTACTACCATCTTCGAGTTGCCACATTCCTCTAGCCAACGGCTAATTCGCTTACTGTAAAGGTATCTGATACCCAGCATTCTATTGTCATTGAGCAAAGGTGCCAATTCCTTTACATCCTGAGCAATGAGATTTCTTTCAGGGTCAACAACAAATGTCTTATATCGAAGATACAAAGAAGATTCGTCAATAGGAACCTTCTCACCTTTGTACCAACGCTCTACTTCATTATAAGTCCATCTCTTATCTGGCTTTGCGCATGTCAATCCTCTTACTACATCACGAACCCTATCAGGTAGTTTATCCAATTCTGGCAACTTTCCCTCGTTCTTCATGCGCATCATCACACGCTCATTTTTTGAGAAAGGATTTGCGCCTAGCCATAGATTCAGCAAAGTAATACCCAAAGAGTAATAATCGGCACCAGGGGTTATCTCCACCTCACCGTCTATTACATCCATATACATTTCTGGAGCAGCATACAATGGGGTTCTCGACTGAGTTGTACGATGACTATAGCCATCATTCTCAAACAACGAAGAAATACCAAAATCTCCTAATACCAACTGCGTATGCTCCAAGTCTCTAAAGAAAAAGTTCCCTGGCTTAACATCCTTGTGAATAATATTGCTATTATGGCAATAAGCCAATGCTGCCGAAGCAGCAAGAGCTATTTTCATAAAGGTTGCCTCATCTTTTTCTAGTTTGAAACTTGCCAATGTTCCTCCTTCAAGATACTCCATCAACTCAAAGGCACGTTCTGCCCCATCAAAGGTAATGGTTCCGTAATCATACAATTTTACTATCATTTCAAACTGCATGTTCCAGATTATCTTCAGAAGTTCTTCCTTGGGTTTGTAATTGGGATAATACAGTTTAAGAACATATTGCACGCCCTCATTCTCTACCAGGAATACCTGTGCCTCACCCGAGGTTGCAGATAAGTTACGAATTACCTTAAACTGTTTACCACGTATGGCATAACTTGACCCTATCGCAGAGATAACCTTTTGCGAATTCAAGCCCTTAGTTGTAGAAGCGGTCTTCTGGGTTGAAGTAGCGTCAATTACTTGCGATGACAAATCCAGACGAACTGTCTTATCAGTCGCCACCGGAGCTGTAACGGGATTGCCATCTCCTATGCGTTTGGTCTTTTCCTCTGCCATTTCCTATTTTTTCAGATAAGTTTCAGTTTTTCCTTCCAACACAATCCACTTTCCTCCCATTTGAGGACAAGCGCACTCATGAGGACCTCGATGTAACTCATTCTTAAAGTTACATCTCCATCCAAGCCTACTCAAAGGTGGTTTCCTTGCCATAACAAATCTGCGACTTAATGCAGGACTTGTTTGAACGGGAAGCATCATGCCATCCAACAAAGACTGCAAACTTTTTCTCTTCTTTTCAAGAAGTGCCAACAAATCTGCATTATTCATGTTTGCCCCTTCCTCTTTTGGCAAAGATGTAACAGGCATGCCATCATTCAGCAACGTCAATACACGCTCACGGATATCATCTGCACGCTGTTTTCGCTGAAGGTCTTCTTCCGTATCTAAGCTCATGCGTTTTTGCAATGACTCGAGTTCCTCTGCCATTGCTTGCATTTCCTGATATAAAGGAGTTTGACGAACCAACTGTTGTTCAATACGGGCTGATTCCGTCAATGCCATGCCACAGTTGCTACAAAAACCAAAGATATTTGTCGTATGGCATGAAGGACAAACAATTCCTGCTCTGGAAGAACCACAATCAGGACAGAATGCATCCTCAGGACTCATCACACAACCACAAAAAGAACAAACGTCCTTCTTGACATAGTGGTTACACGACTCGCAGAAATCAGCGTGAGGAGGCAATGGCTTTTTGCAATAAGGACACAAAGAATCACCTATAGCACGTCCACAGTTCTCACAAAACATTGCTCCCGATTCATTTACGGTTCCACAATGAGGGCATTTCACCCCTGCATCCGACTGTGTAGCCATCTGTTGAGCTGATGACATATGCATCTCCCTATAGAGTTCCTTTTGCCGCAAATTCTGTTCTTCCATTTTTCAGTGCATAGATTTATGTGTGCACAAAGATAAAGAATTATTTTAATAAAAACGAATTTACCAAACAGAAACACGTTTTTCCTTTGGAAGGTACATTGCATCGCCCTCTTTTACACCAAATGCTTCATACCAAGCATCGATATGAGGGAGTGCTCCGTTTACACGCCATTCTCCTAGAGAATGAGGATCACTCTTTGTACGACGACGGATTTCCTCCTCACGAATATTTTGTGCCCAAACACTGGCATAAGCAACGAAGAAACGCTGATCAGGAGTAAGTCCATCTACCTCGTTCTGTTCTTGTCCTGCTGTTGCATTCTTGAAAGCACGGAAAGACACCTCCAAGCCACCATGGTCAGCCAAGTTCTCACCTAGGGTCAGACGGCCATTTGCATTCAAGCCAGGAAGTACTTCAATGGCACTGAAGAAATCATCCATAACCTGAGTACGTTCATCAAATTTCTTTCTATCCTCTGGTGTCCACCACATTGAGAAATTACCATCTTTGTCGAACTGGCTACCTTCATCATCAAATCCGTGTGTCATTTCGTGACCAATTACAACACCAATTGCACCATAGTTAAAGGCGTCATCAGCCGACATATCAAAGAATGGATATTGTAAAATTCCAGCAGGGAAACAGATTTCATTTGTAGTTGGATTATAGTATGCATTCACTGTTTGTGGAGTCATACCCCATTCTGTAGGATCAACAGGCTTGTTCATCTTTGAATCCAGCATATCCTTCCACTGCCATTCACTTACACGCTTCAGGTTTTCATACAATGACAACGCTGGATTAATATTCAAAGAGCTATAATCCTTCCACTTATCAGGATAGCCAACCTTCACATAGAATGCATCCAGTTTATCGTGAGCCTTCTGCTTGGTTTCTGCACTCATCCACTCCTGAGCATCAATACGCTGTCCTAATGCAACCTGAAGATTCTTAACTAATTGTACCATTCTTTCCTTTGCAGCAGCAGAGAAATACTTCTCAACATACATCTGTCCTACAGCTTCGCCCAAAACGCCATTTACCATCTGTACACCACGCTTCCAACGAGGTTGTTGCTGCTGGCGACCACTCAGTGTCTTGCCAAAGAAATCAAAATTGCAATCTCCAAATTTATCAGAAAGAACGGTTGCAGCACCATTTACCAATCGCCATTCTACATAATTCTTCAAAACTGGCAAACTCTCTTCCTGGAACAGAGTTTCCAATTCTACGAAGAAATCTGGTGTTGAAACATTCAGTTCATCAACCTTGATACCCAAGGCGGTAAAATAGCCATCCCAATCCAGTTTGTTGTATTTCTGCTTAAACTCGGTCATTGTCATTTTGTGATAGATAGCCATAGGATCGCGCATCTGGACAGGACTTAGTGAAGCTTTAGCCAATCGGGTTTCAATTCGCATTACATCCTCCATCTTTACAGATGCCTGAGCCTCCTTGTAACCAGCTAGTTTCAACAAGGCCACAATATACTCCTTATATTTGTTTCGAATTTTTGTGGTAGCCTCGTCATCTTCAACATAGTAATCTTTCTGACCTAATGTCAAACCACCCTGACCAATATCCAGCAGATTCTTCTTGCTGTCTTTCATGTCGGCACCAAAATAAGCGCCAAAGAAACCAGACAATCCCTTTGGAGCATTGGCTGCCAATGTCAAGAACAATTCCTTCTTGGTTTTGATAGATGCAATAGTCTTCAAATCCTCCTTGATTGGGTTGTAGCCATCCTTGTTACGGCGAACACTATCTGTTACCATCTTGTAAACATCACCAACCTTCTGAGCAATAGACCCCTGAGCACTTTTCTGTGCAGCCAGATTCTCTACTAACTCACGCATCTGCTCATTGTTCAATTCTGCCAGTTTATCAAAACTGCCAAAACGAGAATACTCAGGAGTAAGAGGATTATTCTTCATCCATCCACCATTGGCAAACTTAAAGAAGTCGTCACCAGGTTTTACTGTTTCATCACGGTTTTCTTTCTTGATTCCCGCATTTAGTTTTCCAGGTTTATTGTCTGGAACAAAGCTGCAAAGCAACATTGTAGTTGCTGCTGCCATCAAATAATTCTGAACTTTCATTTTTTTATTGTTTTATTTCTTCTAATTCCATTGATAAATTTTCCCATTCGTCTACCACGGCGTCCAATTGTTTCTTCAATTCGCCGTGTTTAGTATAAAGATTTGCATCCGATGCGCCCTCTACGGTACTCATTCGTTCTTCTAAATCAGCAATTTCTGTTTCAATTTTCTCTATCTTACTTTCGCAATCAGCAACTGCCTTTTCAACTTTCTTAATCTTTCGTTGCAATTCCTTCTGCTGTTCATAAGATAGTTTTCCTTCATTCGGAACATCCTCATTCTTTGTAGCTTGCGCTCTACCCGAAGCCGAGGTTCCTGATGATAGTTTATTCACTCCACCTTCCAATGCATCCTGCTGTTTCTCTGTCAGATAATCGTAGATTCCACCTAGATGCTCGCGTACTCTTCCATTGGCAAATTCGTATACTCTTGATACCAATCCATCCAGGAAATCACGGTCGTGGCTCACTACAATCACCGTACCGTCAAACTCACGAATGGCTTCCTTTAGCACATCCTTGCTACGCAAGTCGAGATGGTTGGTAGGTTCATCCAAAATCAGCAGATTAACTGGTTCCAGCAAGAGTTTTATCATGGCTAATCTGCTGCGTTCTCCTCCACTCAGCACCTTCACTTTCTTGTCGCTTGCTTCTCCGCCAAACATAAAGGCACCCAGCAAGTCACGAATTTTTAGACGAATATCGCCCTTTGCCACATAATCTATTGTTTCAAAGACAGTGAGATTTTCATCAAGCAACTGAGCCTGATTTTGAGCAAAGTAACCAATCTGTATGTTATGACCTATTTTCAATTCCCCATCAAAAGGAATTTCATTCATGATACATTTTACCAGGGTTGATTTTCCTTCTCCGTTCTTGCCAACGAAAGCAACCTTCTCCCCTCGCTTGATGGTAAGATTAACATGGTCAAATACCACGTGCTCTCCATAAGCCTTACGTGTTTCATCGCAAATCACAGGATAGTCACCACTTCGCATAGCAGGTGGAAATTTTAAGTGCAGATAGCTGTTATCTACTTCATCTACCTCGATAGGAATAATCTTCTCCAGTTGCTTTATACGACTTTGTACCTGTACTGATTTTGTTGGCTTGTACCTAAAACGCTCTATGAAATCCTTGATGTCGGCAATTTCCTTCTGTTGATTTTCATAGGCACGTAATTGTTGTTCCCTGCGCTCTAAACGCAAATTCACGAAATCATCATACTTCACGCGATAGTCGTAGATTCTTCCACAACTAATCTCTATTGTACGAGTCGTTACGTTATTGATGAAAGCACGGTCATGACTAACTGCAATCACAGAGTTGCATCGGGTTGTAAGGAACTTCTCAAGCCACTGGATACTTTCTATGTCGAGGTGGTTTGTTGGCTCATCAAGCAACAAGACATCCGGATGCATCAACAGCAACTTTGCCAATTCAATACGCATACGCCACCCACCACTGAATTCACTAGTAGGACGATCAAAATCCTCACGTTGAAAACCCAATCCTTGTAGCGTTCGTTCTAGCTCTGCCTGACAATTTGTTCCTCCCATCATCATGAAACGTTCATTTTCATGGGTGAACCTATCTACCAGTTCCAGATATTCTGGTGTATCGTAATCCGTTCGCTCTGCCAACTGATTATTCAGTTCATCCAGATGCTTCTGCATGGCATGAACCTCGGCAAAGGCAAGTTCTGCTTCCTGTCGAACGGTTTTATTGTCGCTCAATACCATCACCTGTGGCAAATACCCCACAGATGCACCTTTTGGTAATGAAACAGAGCCTCCTGTTGGCATCTGCAAGCCACTCAATATCTTCAATAGTGTAGATTTTCCTGCACCATTCTTGCCCACAAGAGCCACACGTTCCTTTGGATTTACCACAAAGGTAACATCCTGAAACAGCGGCTTTGCTGCAAATTCTACCTCTAAGTGTTCTACAGATACCATTATTTGTTCTTTTTCAAATCTTCTTCGCGTTCCTTAGCCAATCGTTCTTTCCATCTCAGCATAAAGAATAATGCCAGAATGATTGCATAAGCAACTGCTACCGTTATGATTTTCTCGGTAGTTCCCACTTCGCTGTTCTTTGGCAAGAAGTAAACAAACATTCCTGTGGCATAGATGAACAGCAAGGCAGGCAGCCAAACCGATTTTTTAATTCTTTTCATAGAATTTCTTGTCTCTGATTTTCCAGGTTGTAAACCAAATCACAGCTAATAATCCACAGGCACCACCCAGAATGTAAGGCAGAGAACCTTCAAGACTCAGGCCTTCTGGAGCTGCAAGAATGTAAGTGCTGCAAACCACCGTCATGAACAACGCAGGGATAAGTGTTACCCAATACAGTTTCTTTTTCCATACCAGATACACAGTAATTGCCCATAATGTAAAGACAGACAGCGTTTGATTACACCATGCAAAATAGCGCCAGATAATCTTAAATCCATTGGCATCCTCCAAGCTCCAGAACAAGATAGCAATAGTAACCAGGAACAAAGGAATACTTACCAGCAGTCGCTTTACAACGCTCTTTTGCTGAATACGCAAGAAGTCGCTCACCATCAATCGGGCACTACGCAATGCTGTGTCACCACTTGTAATAGGCGCAAACACAATACCCAGCAATGCCAGCACACCACCAACGGTACCCAGCCAGTCTTTTGAAATCTGGGTAGCTACCATAGCACCACTAAAGGCTTTTCCATCAGCATCAACCGTTCCGTTTTCTGCAAAGAAATATGTTGCAACTGCAGCCCATATCAAAGCTACGATACCCTCGGTTACCATTGCGCCATAGAAAATTGGGCGACAAAGCTTTTCGCTTTTCATGCAACGTGCCATCATAGGACTTTGGGTAGCATGAAAACCGCTGATTGCTCCACAGGCAATGCTCACAAACATCATTGGAAAGATTGGATTAGGATCATATTTAGTGCCAAAGCTTTCCCACATCTCTGGCAGGTCAGGATGTTTCACGAACAGCATCACAAGCAATCCCATTGCCATGAAAAGCAATGCCACGGCAAACAAAGGATAAACCTTGCCAATAATCTTATCCACAGGACAAAGGGTTGCCAAAACATAATAGCAAAAGATGACGACAATCCAGAACATGGGGTTCATGAAGCTTACGCCAGATGTCATACCTGCCAGCAACTCTGCAGGACCAGAGACAAACACAGCTGCTACCAACACCAATAGCACAACCGAGAAAGCCATCATCAGCTTTTGGGTACTATTTCCCAAATACCTTCCAACAATCTGTGGCAAGCTTTCTCCGTCGTGCCTGATAGACAAGGCACCACCAAAGAAGTCGTGAACAGCACCGGCAAAAATTGTACCCAGCACAATCCACAAATATGATGCAGTTCCGTATTGTGCACCCATAATGGCACCGAAAATTGGTCCTAAACCAGCAATGTTAAGGAACTGAATCATGAAAATCTTCCAACTAGGAAGCAAAATATAATCCACGCCATCAGCCTTTGAAATGGCTGGTGCCTCACGGTTTGGATCTGGACCGAATACTCTCTCTACAAATCGGCCGTAAATAAAATAGCCGGCAATCAAAGTCAGCAGGGCTATAGAAAACGTTATCATGTTTTAGTTGTTTTATTTAATTAAGGTGCAAAATTACAAAATTCTCTTCATCTTTAAATACTTTTACCACATATCTTACCCGAAAACGCCTATTTTTTTATAATTTTGCCACCCAAAACAGAAAGACAAATGAACATGAAGTATATACTATCCCTCATTAGCCTGTTATTTCTCAATCTGATGCCAGCAAAGGCACAGGTTGCTCCTTTGAAATATGAAACACGTGCTGTTTGGCTCACCACACTTAATTCACTCGACTGGCCAAAGGCTCCTGCAACTAGCGAATCAGGACGCGAGCAGCAGAAGCGTGAACTCTGTAAGATTCTTGATAAATACGTAGAATTGAATATCAACACCGTGCTTCTGCAAACCCGTGTACGAGGTGCTGTTATCTACCCTTCAAAAATTGAAGGCTGGGATCCTTGCCTTACCGGTGAGCCGGGCAGAAATCCTGGTTACGACCCCCTGCAGTTTGCCATTGAAGAGTGCCATAAGAGAGGCATGGAACTGCATTGCTGGATGGTGACAATCCCATCAGGAAATGCCAAGGTACACGCGCAGCTAGGCAATAAATCTGTTACCAAGACTCACCCCGAACTTTGCAGAAGGCTAAAGGATTATTACTATCTCGATCCTGGTCACCCCGACACAAAACACTATTTGGCAAGCATCTGCAAGGAAATTGTAGAGAAATACGATGTAGATGGAATTCACTTTGATTTCATCCGCTATCCCGAGAATGCAGCAGATGCTGTTGACAAGGTTTCTTACCCAAAATACGGAAATGGAAAGAACAAAAGCGACTGGAGACGCGACAACATCACAGCTTGTGTTCGTGAGATGTATAACACTGTAAAAGCCATTAAGCCATGGGTAAAGGTTACCAGTGCACCATTGGGTAAATATCGTGACACAAGTCGTTTCTCTGCAGGTGGATGGAATGCCTACAATGCTGTTTACCAAGATGCCAAGAAATGGATGAAAGAAGGTATTATGGATGGTATTTTCCCTATGCTTTACTACCGCGGGGATAACTTTTACCCATTTATACTAGACTGGGCCGAAAACAGCAACGGACGCACTGTTACCGCAGGTTTAGGCATTTATTTCATGCACTCTTCAGAAAGCAAGAACCCTTGGCCTTTGGCCGATGTCAAGCGCCAGATGAACTATAGTCGTCTTCACGGCGTAGGAACTGCGCATTTCCGTTCTAAGTTCCTTACCGATTATCTGAAGAATCTGTACAATTGGTGTAAGGAGGATTTCTACGCAACACCTTCACTGATTGAACCTATGACATGGATGAAATCTCAAAAGCCAAACACACCAACAGGACTCACCATTGATCAGGAAAACACATTTGCCAAACTTTCATGGAACCGCGTTCCTGATACCTCTACCGGTACTTATGTTACCTATAACGTATATAAGTCTAACAGTAACCCTGTAGATATTACCAACCCTAAGAACCTTGTTGCTGCCCGACTACTGGCCACTGAGGTGAAAATTCCAACTCCTCTTAACGCCGACAAGAACGCTTATTATGCCATTACCTGCTGTAATAGATTTGGCGTAGAGAGCGACGCTCTTCAAAGTGTTGTCAAGCCACAGCTGAGCAAGATTGTTTATGAAAGTGGAACACTTCATCTTCCAGAAATGACAGGCGTTAAGGAAATCCTTATCACCGACCTGGCAGAACGACCAATCTTTGTCATTGCCTACAAGCCTCAGATCAATCTGCCTCATCTTGAAGACGGATGCTACATTGCCTATGCTGTAGGAAAAGACGGACGAAAGAAAAGGTTAGGCATGTTCATAAAATAACTCACAATACGCCAGGTATTCTGTATCGTCACCAACCGGGGTTAGCTGCAAGAAACCACTTGCAGCCTTGCCATCTATAATCTGCAAGGGCTTACTATTGGCAATCAATTGCTTTAACTCTTCATTTGAGGCATGGATAACCCTAAAGTGAGAGGTACATAAAGGATGTATGTGCTTTTGGCAAATCAAGTGCGAAACCAATCCCATCGTAGGTCTTAGGTTAATCTCTACACAAGGATGAATCATCTTTTTCCCAGATTCATCCATTACCCGCATCATATCCACTCCCAGAAAGCCGGCATACTTATTTCCCAGCACCTTGCTTAATTCTTCCTCTAACAAGGCAGAAATATCAGGTAGCAGTTCTGCGCCAACGCCATTTACGTTGCCGCAATATCTTCCCTTATCATCAGAGAGGAAACAAGAAGGAGCCACATAGTTCACCGCACCTTCTCCATTGCTGTAGAATTCCATGGCAAAGTCTGCCTGCTTGTTGTACAAGGGTTCTACCATCACCGTTCCTTGCTGTGCAAGGATCCGCTTTACCCACCCTTGCAAGGCACCTTCGTAAGCACCGTGAGCAAAATTCAAACCCTTTCCACTGCAACTCCATGGTGATTTTAAAATTGTTTCAGGGAAACGGGAAATAATGGTTGCAACCTCCTCTTCGGTATTACAGGGATAGGATTGACCTACGAAGAGATTTTTATGGTTCAAGACAAGACTGTTTAATACCTCTGTTGCTGTTACACGACTAGACAATTGTTTAATATTGTCCAGTTCCGACAAGGATGGCAACAAACCTATACTTGCAAAATCACACATTTTTTGCAAAAGCAAGGCATCCCATCCCCAAGGTTTTATGGAGTGGATTTCTGGTATAGAATCGCCATGCGAATAAAGATTTATATTATCCAGAAAGCCTACTCTCGCACCGCTTATATAATCATTACAAAGTTTCTTGTCAAACACATGAATATAGTCACCTTTATCTGCCACCCAGACCATTAGAAAACATAAATCCTGCTCCATTTTCAGAACAGATTTTATGGGTGTAAAATGGCCGTTTCCATGTGCCAAAGCCATCTCATGCCAGGGGTTAAAGTAATAAAGACAATTCATAGAGACTAATTCTATATTGTAACAATCAATTATACACTGAAAATCAGCAGATAGTAAAAATTACAATCTATAATTCTCTTCAAATAATTTGGAGAATACATTTTTTGTACCTACCTTTGCATCATCAAAATTTGACACAAGGTAAAAATAGAATATAAGTTTCAAGAGAGAGTTAGTTTCCTTTTATTGATGCATCCTTCGCTGCGAAGCGAGGGATGTATTGTTTTTTACCCCTTCGTTTGTGAATAACCCTCTTTTTTAAGAATCTCAACAACCTTAGGCCTATGGTCACCCTGAATGATGATTTCACCATCTTTCGCAGCACCACCTACTCCACATTTCTGCTTCAACAGTCTTGCCAAAGATTCCATGTCTACAAAAGATCCTTCAAAACCCTTTACCAACGTAACTGTCTTACCACCTCTTCCGCTGCGTTCCATACTCACCCTTAGGCGTTGCTGGTTCTTTGGAAGTGTTTCTGGTTCTTCCTCCACATCCTCGGCAAACTGGTAATCAGGATTAGTGCTGAACACCATCCCCAAACGGTGTTTCCAATCGTTATCTGCTTCTTTCTTCATTTTCAATCTATTTTTCACTGCAAAGATACCACTATTTTTTCGTTTTTTTGCTATGTCAACTTGGCAATTACAATAATATTGTATATCTTTGCATCGTTTTTTTGGGCCCTTAGCAAAAAATGGAGATATTTTATAAAACCCACGACTATTTAATCGAGCACACAAACGCCCCAGTTCGTCGCGCCCTAATGGACGAGATAGACTGGAACGACCGTCTTATTGGTATCAAGGGTACTCGTGGCGTAGGTAAGACTACATTTCTCCTTCAATATGCAAAAGAACATTTTGGCAACGACCGTAGTTGCTTGTATATCAATCTAAACAACTTCTATTTTCAGGAGCGTGGCTTTGCCGACTTTGCTGGTGAATTCCAAAAGCAAGGTGGTAAGGTGCTATTAATCGACCAGGTATTCAAGTATCCCGACTGGAGCCAAGAGTTACGCAAGTGCTACGAGCGCTACCCTAGCCTCCACATCGTATTTACCGGTTCTTCTGTGATGCGACTGAAAGAAGAAAACCCAGAACTGAACGGAATCGTTAAGAGTTACAATCTGCGTGGTTTCTCGTTCAGGGAATACCTTAACCTGCGTACGGGTAACAAGTTCCCTTCGTTCACCCTTGAGCAGATTTTATCCAGTCATATTGAGATTGCAAAGAAAGTTACCCAGAGAGTAAACCCTCTGCAATACCTGAACGATTACCTAAACCATGGTTTTTATCCATTTTTCCTTGAAAATCGAAACTTCAGCGAAAACCTACTGAAAACCATGAGTATGATGATAGAAGTAGACATTCTACTCATCAAGCAGATTGAACTGAAATATCTCCAGAAAATAAAGAAACTGCTTTACCTGTTGGCTGTAGATGGCCCAGTGGCACCCAACGTAAGCTGGTTGGCCGAGCAGATTCAAACCAGCCGTGCCACGGTAATGAACTACATCAAGTACCTGGCAGATGCGCGTCTCATCAATATGCTGTATGCTGCAGGAGATGATTTCCCAAAGAAGCCAGCAAAGATCATGATGCACAACACTAACCAGATGTTTGCCATCTACCCTAGCAAGGTAGAAGAGCAGGATGTGCTGGAAACATTCTTCCTGAACAGCATGTGGAAAGACCACAAGATGAACAAGGCAGAGAAAGGCGCCAGCTATCTTGTTGACGGCGACCTGAAGTTCAGGATCTGTGCCGATGGAAAACTAAAGGGACATGTGAGTCCTAGCGTGTATTTTGTGCAGCACAAGGTGCAGGTTGGTGCTGCTCCCAAGCAGATTCCACTTTGGCTGTTTGGATTCCTTTATTGATAACCGAAAAAAGTTAAACATACATAACTAATAATATCTATAAGAAGTATTATGGCAAAAGAAAAAAAATTCGTAACTTGGGATGGTAACACCTGTGCCGGACATGTTGCTTACATGTTCAGCGAGGTTGCTGCTATTTACCCAATCACTCCATCATCACCAATGGCGGAGCACGTTGACGAATGGGCCGCTCAGGGCAGAAAGAACCTGTTTGGCGACACCGTTCTAGTTCAGGAAATGCAGTCAGAGGCTGGTGCTGCTGGTGCAGTACACGGCTCATTGCAGGCAGGTGCACTTACATCAACCTTTACAGCATCACAGGGCTTGCTGTTGATGATTCCTAACATGTACAAGATTGCAGGTGAGTTGTTGCCATCTGTATTCCATGTTTCAGCTCGTACCGTTGCTACTCACTCATTGTGTATCTTCGGTGACCACGGCGACGTTATGGCTTGCCGCCAGACTGGTTTCGCTATGTTGGCAGAAGGTTCTGTACAGGAAGTAATGGACTTGAGTGCTGTTGCTCACCTGGCATCTATCGAGAGCCGCGTTCCATTCATCAACTTCTTCGACGGTTTCCGTACCTCTCACGAGTATCAGAAGGTAGAATTGCTGGAGGATGACGATGTTCGCGACTTGGTTGACATGAAGGCTGTTAGCGAGTTCCGTTCTCGTGCTTTAAGCCCAGAGCATCCACAGGCTAAGGGTATGGCCGAAAACCCAGAAACATTCTTCTCACACCGCGAGTCTTGCAACCGTTACTACGATGCAGTTCCTGCAATTGTTGAGAAGTACATGGCAGCTATCTCTGAGCGTACCGGTCGTGAGTACAAGTTGTTCTCATACTATGGTGCAGAAGATGCAGAAGAAATCATCATCCTGATGGGTTCTGCTACCGAGGCAGCTCGCGAGGCTATCGACTATGCTAATGCAAATGGCAAGAAGTATGGTATGGTATCTGTTCACTTGTATCGTCCATTCAGCGTTAAGCACTTGCTGGCAGCAGTTCCAAAGACTGTTAAGAAGATTGCTGTTCTTGACCGTACCAAGGAGCCAGGTGCTAATGGCGAGCCATTGTTGCTGGATGTTAAGGATGCATTCTATGGCGTAGCAAATGCTCCTGTTATTGTTGGTGGCCGTTATGGTTTGGGTTCAAGCGATACTACTCCAGCTATGATTCTGGGTATCTTCGAGAACCTTGAGTTGCCACAGCCAAAGGATCGTTTCACCGTAGGTATCGTTGATGACCTGACCTACACCTCTCTTCCACAGAAGGAAGAAATGGCATTGGGTGGCGAGAGCATCTTCGAGGCTAAGTTCTTCGGTTTGGGTGCTGATGGTACCGTTGGTGCTAACAAGAACTCTGTAAAGATCATCGGTGACAATACCAACAAGTATTGCCAGGCATATTTCTCTTACGACTCTAAGAAGAGTGGTGGTTTCACCTGTTCACACTTGCGTTTCGGTGATACCCCAATCCGTTCTACTTACCAGATTAAGACTCCTAACTTCGTAGCATGTCACGTTCAGGCTTACCTGCACATGTATGATGTTATCCGTGGTTTGCGTCCAAATGGTCAGTTCCTGCTGAACACTATCTTCGAGGGTGAAGAGTTGGTTAACTTCATTCCTAACAAGATCAAGAAGTACTTCGCAGAGAAGAACATCACCGTATATTATATCAACGCTACCAAGATTGCTCAGGAAATTGGTTTGGGTAACCGTACCAATACCATCCTTCAGTCTGCATTCTTCCGCATCACCGAGGTTATCCCAGTTGAGTTGGCAGTAGAGCAGATGAAGAAGGCTATCGTTAAGTCATACGGCAAGAAGGGTGAGGATGTTGTAAACATGAACTTCGCTGCTGTTGACCGTGGTGGTGAGTACAAGACTCTGGCTGTTGATCCAGCATGGGCTAACCTGCCAGCTGACGCAGCTGCCGAGAACGATGATCCAGCATACATCAACAACCTGGTTCGCGTTATCAACGCTCAGAATGGTGCCGACCTGCCAGTTTCTGCATTCAAGGGTATCGAGGATGGTACTTGGGAGCAGGGTACTGCTGCTTACGAGAAGCGTGGTGTAGGTGCATTCGTTCCAGAATGGGATCCAGAGAAGTGTATTCAGTGTAACAAGTGTGCATTCGTTTGTCCTCACGCTTGTATCCGTCCATTCGTAATGACCGACGAAGAAGCTGCAGGCTTCAAGGGTCAGACTATCGAGATGAAGGCTCCTGCTGCATTCAAGGGCATGAAGTTCACTATGCAGGTAGGTGTTAAGGACTGCTTGGCTTGTGGTAACTGTGCTGATGTTTGTCCTGGTAATCCTAAGTTGGGTGGCCCAGCATTGAAGATGGTTCCTTACGATGATTCTTCAGAGAAGGCTGCTGCCGAGGCTGCTAACTGGGAATACTGCGTTAAGAACGTTAAGTCTAAGCAGGATTTGATCGACATCAAGTCTAATCCTAAGAACTCTCAGTTCGCTACTCCATTGTTCGAGTTCTCTGGTGCTTGCGCTGGTTGTGGTGAAACTCCATATGTTAAGTTGATTTCTCAGTTGTTTGGTGACCGTGAGATCGTAGCTAACGCTACTGGTTGTTCTTCAATCTACTCTGGTTCAATTCCATCAACTCCTTATACTAAGAACGAGAAGGGTCAGGGTCCTGCATGGGCTAACTCATTGTTCGAGGACTTCTGCGAGTTCGGTATGGGTATGGTATTGGCAACCAAGAAGATGAAGGCTCGCATCACTGCTACCTTGACCGAGATGATTGCCGACGAAAAGACTCCAGCAGAATTCAAGGCTGCTGCCGAGGAGTGGATCGCTGGTCAGAACGATGCAGAAGCATCTAAGGCTGCTGCTGCTAAGTTGAAGCCAATGATTGCTGCTGGCAAGGAAGCTGGTTGTCCTAAGTGCGCTGCACTTGCCGAGTTGGATCACTACTTGGTTAAGCGTTCACAGTGGATCATCGGTGGTGATGGTGCATCTTACGATATCGGTTACGGTGGTTTGGATCACGTTATCGGTTCTGGCGAAGATGTTAACGTATTCGTAATCGATACCGAGGTTTACTCTAACACTGGTGGTCAGGCATCTAAGGCTACTCCTATCGGTGCTATCGCACAGTTTGCTGCAAACGGTAAGCGTGCTGGCAAGAAGGATCTGGGCTTGATGCAGGCTACTTATGGTAACGTATATGTTGCTCAGGTTGCAATGGGTGCTGATCAGGCTCAGTGCTTGAAGGCATTCCGCGAGGCAGAGGCATGGCATGGTCCTTCTCTGATCATTGGTTACGCTCCATGTATCAACCACGGCTTGAAGGCTAAGGGCGGCATGGGTAAGAGCCAGGCAGAAGAGGCTAAGGCAGTAGAGTGCGGTTACTGGCACTTGTGGCGTAACAACCCTGCATTGGCAGAAGAAGGCAAGAACCCATTCCAGTTGGATTCTAAGGTTCCTAATTGGGATAACTTCCAGGCATTCCTTGAGGGTGAGGTTCGCTTCTTGTCATTGAAGAAGGCTGCTCCAACCGAGGCTCAGGAATTGTACGATGCTTGTAAGGCAGCTGCTAAGCGCCGCTACAACAGCTACATCCGCATGAGCAAGATGGATTACTCTGATCCTGATTTGCAGTAAATCATACCTTAATTAATATAAAGCGGGAGTTTCCACTTGGGAGCTCCCGCTTTTTAGTTTGAAACAGTGGCTTCGCCACTTTAGTTTGATGCGCTTCGCGCTGTTTGGTTTCTTCTTGCCACAACTGTTACTGATAGGTATCAGGCACAGGTTGTAAGAGGGTTAGAGCACAGTTCTTCACGCAGCATCCAGCCTTCTTTCTTCGTCTTTACCTCGCGCACCTTTACCCATTCGCCACGCAGTTCAACAGGTTCTACAAGCGTATCTTCTGTCACAGTCATCAGCACCTTGGCATTCTTGTTGGGGGTAGCACGAAGCTTTGCATTTCCTATGCCGTTAGCACCAAGGTCGGCAGCTTTTATCCAGTACTGGCCGGTAGAAGAACCGCTAAGGTTCACAATCTCAACATCATCGCCATTAGGGTAAATTACGTTTCCATGAACAAGGCACCAGCCGTTTTCAATCTTCAGTACTTCCAGTGAATAGTCTTTTGTGTTATTAGTAGTAAAGACAATCTTTCCGTTTGGTGCACCATAGATATTCACTTTGCTGGCGGTCACAAAGAAATCTCTTGGAATATTGTTTTCCTTCTTGAAGTCAAAGGTGCTGCCGTTCCATTTAAGAGAGTGATAAACATCCTCGTAATAACTCACCTTTTCGCATACCACAATATCCTTTCCCTGGCGTGGAAGCTGAAGGAAGTAATGGTTATCTAATGGGGTTGGAAGTCCGTTGAAAGGAGATGTAGTCATTGGCACCAGCTGCTTCTTTGCCTCGTCATACAGATAGGCGCGGAAACCTGTTTCTGTATTGATGATGCCTGTTGCCTCCTCATCATACTTAAACGAGCTGTAATAGCCCCATGCCGAAGACTGAGGCTTTACCTTCTTGCCAAAATCATTTTCCTGGTACGATAGCACCACAAGCTTCTTTCCGTCCTTACGGTTCCAGTAGGCCACGTTGTAGATTATGCTGCCGGCGCCTTCCTCATGATAGCGGAAGTAACCGTTTCTTTTGTCATACACAGGATCCCTGCTCCATTCTGTTGGCTTGGTATTAAGAATGGCTGTCACAAACTGTTCTATACCTGCACCACCCTTCACATTAAAGGTTTTGCCAAAACTATCCCATAAACGAGCCTGACCAAAAGCACTGAGCTGGAATAAAAACATAAGTGCCAAAAGAAGGATTTTTTTCATAATTCTTATAATTTAAGTATTTACGTTATTCTACTATTTATCGTTACCGATGCAAAAATAACCAGATGTTAGCATATAAGCAAAAAATTAAACCACTTTCATGTTCAGCACCTGCATCTTGTTGTACAGGGGTTGCCGGAAGTATCCCGGATTGGCCGTTATCCAACTGTTGTGATTAACATCAAATTTAGTATCTTTGCAATACTATCAACAACAAACCCACTGACAATCAGTATT
>JAGHTY010000125.1 GCA_018065125.1 Candidatus Minthousia equi | reverse complement strand
GACTACAGACAACAGACATGGGCGAAGGTAACAGAGAACCCAGCCGTGTTTCACAACAAGGCTGGGCATATCGCAATGTTACTGATATCAGTTTATATATGAGATTAAATTTACTTTCTAAGGAACTCTATTGCAGCTTTTAGTAAGGCATGATAATATGTGTCAGGAGCAATTGACTTACGGATATCTTCAACACCAATAGTAACAGCTTTTGCCTCTTCTTTTGTTAGTTCACTACCTTTTGTTTTGCACAGATTATAGATTCGTTTTATAACAGATCCTCTTGTTGCTTCGGAGCTGTTTTTAAGTACATCATACGATACAAACAAACTGGTAAACTCATCTATTGTGCTTTCTTTGTAATCATTGTTATATACAGCATGAGCGTCGTTAGCGAATCGTCCAACAGAATCACCAAATTGTCTTACACTTTGTATAGTACTATTGTAATCATAGCTGGTTTGCGCATTTGTGCTGCTTGGCTTTTCACCATAAAAGCGTGCAAAGCGGATTTCAGAATTCTCTCTCCATTCTACAATGTAGGCAGTTCTGTTTCCCTTGTCGGCATCAAAGCAGGCATAAACCATTTTGTGATCTCCGTAAGGATTGATGATTTTTGTTTTTTTAGGAACACCATAAGCCAGTCGCACACTATTATAATTTAAACCATCATGTTTCACATATTTATAGGCATTCTTCTTGTCTTCTTCAAATGCCTTCATGATATCCTTGTCCAGTGAATTTGCCTTTACAATAAATTCGTTCAAATAAACGTGCTTATCATCTTTATCTATGTTCAGGTACACCAGCTCGTGTTTCCCATTCTTCACTTTCTTGAAGAGTTTTTCTAGTTGCCCCTGGGCAAAACATGCAGATGAAAGGCTGCATAACAAAGCTAAAGTAATCAATCGTTTCATATCTTTGTGATTTTTATTCAATAACTATTTCTGTTTTATCTTGATGTACAAAGGTTTGCTGGATAAGGTTGTAGGCCATGCGCTGAGTAAGCAGCATTCTTTCCACGTTCATGTCGGCCTGCCTGATTTGCTCTTCTACGGCAGCCAGTGTTTCTTCTTCTTTCTCGGTTAGTTCCACCACAAACTCTTCGTGAGATTCCATGGCAGGTACAGGGGTGTTTTTGCGTTTCTTCTTTCTGGCTTTGGTGGGTGATGGCTTCACTTCTGCCACCTTCTCTTCACTCTTTATTGATATGGTAGGAGATGGAGATGGCTGGGTGATTTCAGGGGCAATAGTTTGCTCTGCCATCTTGCTTTTCTCTGCTTCATTAGGTTGTAGCACCATGAACAGAGCCAATGCACATGCTGCTGCAATGCCCGATGCTATGGCAATCCACATTGCCTTTTTGTGCAGGGTGGGTTTCATGCCATTATCAAAGTAGGCAAACATTTTTTTATAGTCGTTCCATTCATGTGGCACATGCTGTGTCCTGAAATATTCGGTCAGCAGATGTTCTTCCTCTACAGAAGTCTGCCCTTCCATAAAGCGCTCCAGAATGGGTTGTATGAATTCTTTGGTATATCGTTTCATGTTTATATGCCTTTCTTTTTTATATCCTGTAATAACTGTTTTCGTGCCCTGGCCAGCAGGGTTGATACCGAATCGGAGGTAATTCCCAGCAGATTTGCTATTTCTTTATTTTCCCTTCCTTCCACTTGCCTTAGATAGAGCACGGAGTACTGGGTAGAGGGCAGGGCTTTCATCTTTTCTTTTACCCATTGCTCAAATTCGTAGTATTCCATCTGTTGCGAGGGCGATGATTGCTCTGTGACCAAATCACCGGCATCGTCCACATCCACCGTTATCGGAACACGATAAACATCGATGATCATTCTGCGGCACATCACTTTAACCAATGCTTCTACAGAGTGATAGGTGTCTATCTCATCCCGCATGTTCCATAGCTTCAGTAAAACATCCTGCGAAATGTCGTCTGTAGTCATTTCATCAATGGCATGGCGCTGGCAAAGACTCTTTACTATCTTACGCCATCTGCCCACCTGTTCTACAAACTCTTTTTCTTTCATCCTGTTTTGCTGTTTACACTTATTAGACGGAAAAGACTGCCTAATCCAAACGG
>JAGHTY010000066.1 GCA_018065125.1 Candidatus Minthousia equi | reverse complement strand
TTCTCCTGCTCTAAGGTTTTAAACTCGTACACGTTTGAAATTTCGTTGTGGCGAAATGCCAGGTGCTGCTCCATGTACTCAAGCAGCATGGCAGTTTCGTCTTGCAAAGTAAAGTTGCTCATAATAGCTTTAATTTAAGGTTTTAATTCCCCTTTTTAAAGGGGTGTTAATAATAAATAATGTAATCTCGTTGCCTTCTAGATTTTTGCAAAATTGCGCGCTTAATTTTGTGTTGTTTTCAAAAGCAAACAAAAACTGATGCAAGTTTAGACACATTCAAGGAAACCCAAATTCCGAACTAAACTCACATCAGTTTTGCAGTGCAAAGATAATACTATTTTATTGAACATTCCAAATATTGGAGTAGGAAACTGTATATCTGATTTTCTTAACAGTCTGTTACATAGGTTGATAAAACCAATAATAGGTAGGGGGAAACTCGTAGGAAATTTCGATTATTTAAAATTTTTCTAAGAAATTCGTTTTTACCTCTCACCTCTCACCCTTGTGCATGAAATGCATTATTCATCAGGGTTTCATGATTCAAAAAGAGGGTGAGAGGTGGGTGAGAGGTTAAAAACAACCTCTCACCCCTGAAAAGCCCATAAACACTGGCTGGGTGAGAGGTGAGAGGTAAAATCGTGTTTTTAATTTTTTTTTTTGAGCTCCCAGAACATCCAAAAACGCGAATATGCCAAATATGCGTTTCGTGCGCAGCGGAATATTGTTACATCCGCAGCGGAATGAAATTCCGTGGGCATGTAGATTACACAAATGTTTCCAGGAACTTCACATGCTCGTTTGGCTTGATGGTGATTTCCTTGGTGCAGGCAGGGATGAGAACAGATTCACCTGCCTTGATGGTGAGTTCTTCTCCTTCTTCATTGATAAGGGTAGCACTGCCTTCAAGGGTGATGTAGATGACAAAACTATCCAGTTCAGAGTAGTCGGCAGCCATGGGTTCGGTAAGGTCGTAGACACTTGTGGTGAAATAATCGCATGATACCAAATCTACGGGTATATTCTTTGCTGGTGTATATTGCGTGCGATACTCAGGATATACGGTAAAGTCGATTGCATCCTTAGCCAGTTCGGTATGAAGTTCGCGCTCGTTGCCGTCCTTGTCCTTACGCTTGAAGTCGTAGATGCGATAGGTAACGTCACTGGTTTGCTGAATCTCGGCAATGAAGCAGCCTGCGCCAATGCTGTGGATGCGTCCTGCAGGCAGGAAGAAAACATCGCCATTCTTCACGTTATATTCGCAAAGTGCATCGGTGATAGTGCCATCTTCTACTTTGGCAGCATATTCATCAGGGGTAAGCTGACTCTTCATGCCGCTGCGCAACTTGGCATCAGCATCACTTTCCATTACATACCACATTTCGGTCTTGCCATACTTCCCCTTGCCTTGCTTCTGGGCAATTTCATCGGTAGGATGTACTTGGATTGACAGAGGTTGCTTGGCATCAATGAACTTGATGAGCAGTGGGAATTCATTGCCAA
Source organism: Candidatus Minthousia equi (assembly GCA_018065125.1). Taxonomy (GTDB): domain Bacteria; phylum Bacteroidota; class Bacteroidia; order Bacteroidales; family Bacteroidaceae; genus Minthousia; species Minthousia equi. Next base: position 45,867 of record JAGHTY010000066.1, on the reverse strand, counting down.
AGCGCTGGTAGTTCTCTTCACCTACCAACTGGCCTTTCAATTCCTCTACCAGAGAGGTAAGGGTTCGTCCCTTGTAAGGGCCTTCGGCAACAATGCTAACATTGCCTTCTACGCCCGAGATTTCCCAACTTTCACCAACCGTAGGCATTTGCATGTCTAGGTTCTTGAATGAGATAATCTTGTCGCCACCCCACAGGATGGACTTTAATAATGGCTCAAATTTTAGTCCTTTCATTTTTATATATACTGATATAAGTTTGTTTATTGGCAAAAGTCAACAAGTCAACGAGTCAACAAGTCAACGAGATTGACGAAAACGATAACTTTGTGTCTTTGTGACTTTGCGTCTTTTAAACCTTAAACCTTTTAAACTCTTTAAACCTTTAACCTTTTAAACCTTTATTTTATCCCTATCTTCTTCTCCAGAAATGTGGAGTTAGCATGATAAGTACCGAGAAAATCTCCAAACGCCCTAACAGCATCAGGAAGGATGACAGCCAAGTGGCAGCATCCGACAGGTGACTCCATGAGAAAGCAGGGCCAAATCGTCCGAACGAAGGTCCTACATTACTGATACAGCTAAGGCTCACACCAATGGCTTCGCTAAACGAAAGTCCCATGAATGTATAGATTATGGTAGCTACCATTGTGGTTGCAAAATAAATGAAGAAGAATGCCAGTAGGGTGGATTTAACAGAATTGCTGATGACAAAGTTGTTTACCCTGATAGGCAGTACTGCATTAGGATGCAGGATGTGCTTGAATTCGTTGTAGGCGTTCTTTGTAAGCATTACCACGCGGATAATCTTGAAACCACCTGCAGTACTTCCGGCACAAGATCCCATGAACATTACGGCACAAAGCACCGACCATGTGATGTGTGGCCATAGGCAGTAGTCGGCCGATGCATATCCCGTGGTTGTAATAAGGGATACAACCTGGAAAATGGCCTGACGGAACGATTCTTCAAAAGATAATGGTTCTTGATAGTGGTCGCTGTAGAGGCAATACATACAGATGCCAGTGGCACCCAAAATGATGCAAATGAACCATTTCAGCTCGGTATCAGTGATAAATCGCTTGAAATGCTTCTGGAAGATACCAAAATAAATCAGCGAGAAATTGATGCTGGAAACAAACATGAAGATAGTAAGCACATACTCTACATAGGTGGAGTGGAAGTGTGCTACGCTATCCTGATAGGTAGAGAATCCGCCAGTGGCAGTACAGGTCATGGCATGGCAAAGACTGTCGTACAAACTAACACCACCCAGCATCAGGAAACCAGCACATGATAGGGTAAGGCCGATGTAAACTGCCCAGATTCGCTTGGCAGTAGTAGAGATTCGAGGGTGCAGTTTTGAGCGTGCTGGACCAGTAGCTTCGGCAGCAAACAGTTTCACTTCTCCCAATCCAAAGATTGGCAGGATGGCAATGGTAAAGAACACAATACCCAAACCTCCAATCCATTGTGTCATTGAACGCCAGAATAACAAGGCATGCGTGCCTTCTTCTATGTTGTCGAGAATTGTTGCTCCGGTGCTGGTAAATCCCGACATGGTTTCAAAGAAAGCCATGGAGACATTGGTGATGTATCCACTAAGCAGATAGGGCAACATGCCTATCAGAGAAAACAGCACCCATGCCACAGAAACTACGATGTAGCCATCGTGACGGCTCATGCGGTTTTCGGCATTTCTGCCATAGAATTTCATTATGCTTGCAATACCTGCAGCTGTAAGGATGGAGTAAACAAAACTCATGTATTCCTCATCATGGTAAAGCAATCCCACGATAAGGCTCAGAAGCAAGAGTCCGGCTTCAATGAAAAGCAGCGAACCCATGATTTTGAAGAAAAGTTTCTTGTTTATCATCCGAAATATTTCTCTATTTTCTTAATCATACCACTCAGGCAGAACACCACTACATGGTCGCCTTCTTCTATCTGTGTCATACCATTTACCAGCATGCCTGTTCCTTTTCTCACCAATCCACCAATGGTGACGCCCTTTGGCAATCCTAGGTCTTTCACTAGCTTTCTGGTGATTTTGGCGTTGTGATTCACGGTAAATTCTGCCACATCAGCTTTTGCCATGTCGAGCGACTTCATGTTGTCAACATCGGCATCCAGCAGTCTTTGGTAAATGCATCCAGCAGCAATGGTCTTTTTGTTGATGATGGTGCCAATGTCCATGCTCTCGGCCATTTTTATGTAGTCGATGTTTTCTACCAGTGCCACTGTCTTGCTCACACCCATTCCTTTGGCTGCCAGACAGGCAAGGATATTTGTTTCGGCATTGTCGGTAAGTGCCACGAATGCTTCCTTGGTGCGGATGTGCTCTTCCTCCAGCATATTCATGTCTCGTCCGTCACCATGAACTACCATCACGTTAGGATGGTCAATTAGCAGTTCGGTAAGGCGGTTACATCTGGCCTCATCCTGCTCGATGATGGTAACGCGCATGTAGTCGGGAACGGTCTTTGCCGTTCTTACAGCAATGCGGCTTCCTCCAATGATCATCACGTTCTTCACATCTGGATACTCTTCCTTTCCGCATTCCTGACGAATGAAAGGAATATGCTTGCGGTTCGACATGAAGTACACCAAATCAAGCGGAAGGATAGAATCAAAACCGTTTGGGATGATGGTTTCGTCGCCACGCTTGATGGCTACTACATGATAAGGCAGTTTCTGCGCACCCAGTTCTTTCAGCGGGGTGTTCAGGATTTTTGCCGTATTTCTCATCTTAACGCCAATCATTACCAAGTCGCCGCTTCCTACTTCCCACCATTGGCGAATCCAGCTCATGCGAACGGCATCCACGATTTCCTTGGCAGCAAGCATCTCTGGGTAGATGAGTGAATCAATACCCATCTGACGGAAAAACTCACGGTTTTTATCGGTCATGTATTCGAAATTGTCAATGCGGGCTACCGTTTTCTTGCATCCCAGATTGCTGGCAATCATGCAACAAGTCATGTTGCGTGCTTCATCTGGAGTAACGGCAATGAACAGGTCGGCAGTAGCAACGCCAGCGTTCTTCTGTGCCTGGATGGAACTTGGAGAATCGTGCCAAGGCATCAGGTCGAAGTTTGAACCGATCTTGTCCAACTTCACATCGTCTTCGTCCATCAGAATGATGTCCTGCTTCTCTTTAGAGAGTAGCAGTGCAAGGTGCGTTCCTACGGCTCCAGCTCCGGCAATGACAATTTTCATAACATCTGTTTTATTTGTTTTACAATGCCCTCTTCGTCTAATCCAAGCATCTTGAATAGCTGAGGGATAGTTCCGTGCTCAATGAATTCGTCTGGGATACCCATGCGGCAAACTTGTGGCGTATAGCCATGGTCGGCCATGAATTCAAGTACGGCAGAGCCCAAACCACCAATCTTTGCACCGTTTTCAAGGGTGATGATCTTGGTGAAGCGGGTTCCTATTTCTTCTAGCATTTCGGTATCGATAGGCTTCAGGAATCGCATGTCGTAATGAGCAATGCTAACCTGCATTTCCTCTTCTACGCGCTTGATGGCATTTTCTGCCAGCTTGCCGATAGGACCAATGGTAACAACTGCCAGTTCCTTGCCGTCTTTCATCTTTCGGCCCTTTCCCACGGGAACTGCCTCGAGAGGGCATCTCCAGTCGGAAATGGTTCCGCTGCCACGAGGATAGCGAATTACGAAAGGTCCCATGTCTGGCAACTGAGCGGTGTACATCAGTCGTCTCAGTTCGTGCTCATCATATGGTGAACTGATGGTGAGATTTGGAATAGGACGGAGGTAGGCCAAATCGAAAGCTCCATGATGTGTAGGGCCATCTTCACCTACCAAACCGGCACGATCCAGACAGAGCACCATGTTCAGTTTCTGAATGGCAACATCGTGAATGAGGTTGTCGTATGCTCGTTGTGCAAATGATGAGTAAATGTTGCAGAATGGCAGCAAGCCATCCTTTGCCATACCACCCGAGAAGGTTACTGCATGCCCTTCGGCAATACCCACATCAAATCCACGGCAAGGCATTTCCTTCATCAGCAGGTTCATGCTGCATCCTGTAGGCATGGCAGGTGTAACACCCATGATTTTGGGATTCTGTTTTGCCAACTCCACTAAGGTTTCGCCAAAGACATCCTGAAAACGAGGAGGTGCACCTGCTGTTTTTTTTACGAAGCGTTCTCCTGTTTCCTTGTCGAACATACCTGGTGCATGCCAGATGGTAGCCTCTTCCTCGGCAGGCTTGAAGCCCTTTCCCTTAACGGTGTGAATGTGCAGCAGGCGAGGACCGTTCATGTGCTTGATGTCGTTCAGCGTCTTCACCAATGTCTTCACGTCGTGACCATTGATAGGACCAAAATAGCGAATGTTCAAGCCCTCGAAAATGTTCTGCTGACGACTTAGCAAAGACTTCAAGCTATTGTTGAAACGGATGATGCTGTCCTTGCGATGCTTGTTGAGCAAACCCCATTTGGAGAAAGTTCTGCCAATGCCGTTGCGAATCTTGTTATAAGTTTGATTGGTGTTCAGATTTACCAGATACTGCTTCATGCCACCTACGCTGCGGTCGATGCTCATATTGTTGTCGTTCAATATGATAAGCAGGTTGTTTGGGGTGGCAGATACATTGTTGAGGCCCTCGAATGCCAAACCTCCACTCATGGCACCATCACCAATTACGGCAACAATGTTGCGTGTTTCTTCCTCGTGCTTCTTGGCAGCAACAGCCATGCCGAGTGCTGCAGAAATTGAGTTTGAAGCGTGTCCGCAGGTAAAGGTGTCGTATTCACTCTCTTTTGGAGAAGGGAAAGGGCGGATGCCCTTGAATTTACGATTGGTGCAGAATTGTTCTCTTCTGCCGGTGAGTATCTTATGGCCATATGCCTGATGACCCACATCCCAAACGATGCGGTCATAGGGGGTATTGAAAACATAATGGAGGGCTACGGTCAGTTCCACAACACCAAGTGAGGATGCAAAATGACCAGGGTTTCGGCTCAATTCATTGATAATATCTTCACGCAATTCATCGCAAACTACAGGCAGTTCCTCTGCTTTCAGCTTACGCAAATCTGCAGGCGAGTCGATGCTGGATAGATATCTATATTTCTTCTGATTGTCCATGTTATCCATATTAGGTGCAAATTTACTGCTTTTTTTATTAACTGCGTCTTTTTTTTCTTTATTTCGGTGAAGTTTGCTACTTTTGCAAGTAAAAATAACCTAAATGGAATTTAGAACGCAGGTAAAATTAGGCAAAAGTGAGTTCTTGCTCTCACATCAGCACAAAGTGCTGCTGATGGGATCATGCTTTGCGCAGGAGGTAGGGCAGCGCTTGCAGAACGACAAGTTCAACTGCCTGCTGAATCCTTTTGGGATATTGTATAATCCGGCATCTATCTGCAAGTCGCTTGAAAGGATTGTTGCTGGTACACTTTTTACAGAAAACGACCTGCAGAAACAAGGAGAGATGTTCTTCTCGTGGATGCATCATAGCGATTTTTCCGCCACTACAGAAAAAGAAACCTTGCAGTTGATGAATACTTCTTTGCAAGAAGCAAATGCCATGCTGCATGAACTGGATGTTCTTGTACTGACATTTGGCACAAACCGATGCTACAAATGGAAGGAAAGTGGTGAGATTGTGGGGAATTGCCACAAGGTGCCAGAAAGCCAGTTCGAGGTGGTGGATTTGAGCATCAACGAAATGGAAGGAATGCTTACTGAAACTCTTGGAAAACTTTGGGAAATCAATCCAAAACTACAGGTGATTTTTACAATAAGTCCTATTCGCTATGCAAAATATGGATTTCATGGCAGCCAGCTGAGCAAGGCGTCGCTGCTTTTGCTATGTCACGAGGTTGCAAATGTTTCCTCGGGCAGAGCGCAATATTTTCCTGCCTATGAAATTATGATGGACGAGTTGCGCGATTACCGCTTCTATGCCACCGATATGGTGCATCCATCCTCATTGGCAGTGGATTACATCTACGAGCGATTTGGTGAGTGGTGCTTTGGAGAAGATACAATAAGGTTGATGCAGCAGTATCGCCCTATTCATCGTGCCTTGCAGCATCGCCCCAAGAATGATAAAGGAGAGGAGTATGCCGCTTTTCTTCGCCAAACTTTAGGTAAGATTGAAAAACTAAAGAAGGAATATCCCTTCTTGCCATTAGAAAAAGAAATAGAGATATGCAATATACGGTTGAGCAGATAAAAGATGTTTTAGGTGCACAGGTGTTGGGTAAAGCACAGGGTGTAATCGACTGGATATTAACCGATAGTCGTTCACTTTCATTCCCTGAATCTACGATGTTCTTTGCCATTCGTTCACAGAAAAACGATGGTCATAAGTACATCCCCGAACTATATAGAAGGGGTGTGAGAACTTTTGTGATTGAAGATGACTCTCTAATCTTCAATTCTCAGTTTCCAGAAGCTTGTTTCCTAAAGGTGGATTCAACCATCAAGGCATTGCAGCAATTAGGCGCTGATTGTAGAAAAGCATTTGATATTCCGGTAATTGCTATCTCTGGAAGCAACGGAAAAACCATTGTAAAAGAGTGGCTGAATCAGTTGCTTTCACCTTCTATGCGCATCACTCGCTCGCCTAGAAGCTACAACTCGCAGGTAGGTGTTCCTTTGTCTGTATGGCTACTGAACAATGATACGCAAGTAGGTGTATTTGAGGCAGGTATCAGCATGGTTGGCGAGATGGATAATCTCAAGCAAATCATTCAGCCAACTATTGGCGTGCTTACAAACATAGGGCAGGCACATCAGGAGAATTTTGTTTCGATGGAAGAAAAATGCTTGGAGAAACTAAAGCTTTTCGAAGATTGTGAAGTGTTGATTTACAATGCCGACAGTTCGCTGATACAAAGTTGTATAGAGAAAAAATGTATTCCTCATTCTTTCCGTTCAGACAGGGTGCTGCCTTGGTCAAGAATAAATGCCGAAAGTCCTCTTTATATAAGTAAGGTGGAAAAGAAAGAGCAATCTACCTGCATTTCCTACTGCTACTGGGGAAAAGATGGCGAGATTATCATTCCTTTTATAGATGATGCTTCGGTAGAAAATGCTATTCATTGCCTTGCAGTTTGCTTGTATCTGCATTTGCCAATGAACGAAATTGCAGCACGCATGCAGCAACTGGAACCAATTGCCATGCGTTTGGAGGTAAAGGAAGGACGAAACAATTGCTTGATTATCAATGATAGCTATAACAGCGACTACCACTCATTGGATATTGCACTGGATTTCATGAATCGTCGCCCTGACCCAAAGGGAAGAAAGCGTACGCTTATCCTCAGCGATATTCTGCAAACAGGTCAGGTGGCAGAGCATCTGTATAAGCAGGTGGCACAGTTGGTAGAGAAAAGAAACATCGACAAGCTGATAGGAATCGGTGAGGAAATCTCCTTATGCGCTTCCTTGTTTAAGTGTGAGGCGTATTTCTTCTCATCTACCCAGTCATTTTTGGATAGCGAAGTGTACCAATCACTTGGTAATGAAATGATTCTGCTGAAAGGTGCTCGTCAGTTTCAGTTCGAGAGAATTACAGAGCAACTGGAGTTGCGCGTGCACGAAACGATTCTAGAGGTGAACCTGAATGCTATTGTTGACAATTACAATCACTATCGCAGTTTCTTGAAGCAAGATACCAAGATGGTGTGCATGGTAAAGGCATCTGCCTATGGCTCTGGTGCCCTTGAGGTTTCAAAAACACTGCAGGATTGTGGCGTGGATTATCTGGCAGTAGCTGTGGCAGATGAAGGTGCCGACTTACGAAAGGGAGGTATCACAAGTAATATCATCATTGTGGATCCAGAGATGACCGCTTTCAAGACAATGTTCGACTATAAACTAGAGGCGGAAGTCTATAACTTTGAAATATTGGATGCCTTGATTCATGCTGCTCATCAATATGGCGTAACTAATTTCCCTGTTCATGTGAAACTAGATACCGGTATGCATCGATTGGGCTTCAATCCCGAAACGGACATGGAGAAACTGATAGATCGCCTGAAATCACAGAATGGGGTAATTCCTCGAAGTGTGTTCTCGCACTTTGTAGGAAGTGACAGTGCCGATTTTGATGCCTTTTCACAAAGGCAGTTTGATTTGTTTAAGCTAGGCAGTGAAAAACTACAGGCGGCATTCTCTCATAAGATTTTGCGTCACATCTGCAATACTGCAGGTATAGAGCGTTTCCCAGAAAGACACATGGATATGGTACGCTTGGGATTGGGTTTGTATGGCATCAATCCTATTGATAATAAGGGAATTCATAATGTTGCAACGCTGAAAAGCACCATTTTGCAGATACGTGAGGTTCCTGCAAACGATAGTGTGGGATACAGCAGAAGAAGCTATGTGAAGTGTCTTTCAAGAATTGCTGCCATACCTATTGGCTATGCAGATGGATTGAACCGTCATCTGGGAAATGGGAAAGGATACTGCTTGGTGAATGGACAGAAAGCACCTTATATTGGCAACATCTGTATGGATGTTTGCATGATAGATGTAACCCATGTGAATTGTAAGGAAGGAGATGTTGTGGAGATCTTTGGTGAAAAGCTTCTTGCTAGCACATTAGCAGAATGGCTGGATACCATTCCTTACGAAATACTTACCAATGTGGGTTCAAGGGTAAAGCGCGTGTATTTCCGTGAGTGATTAATCACGGTTGTCTGCTCCCCACATCATCTTTTCGCGTAGGGTTTGGTAAAAACTTTGTCCTTGGCGCTTAATGACTAATACGGAATAGTTTGCCTTGCTGATGTGTAGTTCGGTGTCTTCAGGGTAACTGGCACTTCTACCATCTATGGCAACTAGATAATTGTGACTTCTGCTAGTGACGTTCATCTGAATGTTGCTGTCGTCACGCAGAACTACAGGACGAACGTTCAAGCTATGTGGCGCTACAGGTGTCAATCCGATAGTGCGCGACATTGGTTCCAGGATAGGGCCTCCAACGCTAAGACTATAGGCGGTTGAACCTGTGGGCGTTGCAATGACAATTCCGTCTGCCTGATAGGTGGTGAGAAAAGAATCGTCAATCAGTGTACGAATGCTAATCATGGATGAACTGTCGTGCTTCAGAATAGCAATGTCGTTCAAGGCATAAGGGTAAGTCTTGCAAGGAATCTCCTCGCCTGTTGTGGAGTTGATGAAACGGGTGTGCAACACAGATCGCTTTTCTACACCATAGTTGCCGTCGTAAAGGTCGCAAACCATGTTCTCGATTTCGTCAGGGGAAATGTCTGCAAGGAAACCCAAACGTCCCATGTTGATACCCACAATAGGAATCTCCTTATTCGAAACACGGCTGGCTGCTTTCAGGAAAGTTCCATCTCCACCCATACTGATGACAATGTCAACATCAAAGTCGTTATCGGAAATAAGTCCTTGTGCTTTTACGTCAAGATGCAGTGAGGTGGTGAGGAAAGTGTAGAATTCCTGATCGATAAACACCTCTGCTCCTTTTTGCTCTAAAAGAGAAAGAAGTTGCTGTACCGCAGCCGATTTCTTTGGTTGGTATGTGTTACCAAAGAGGGCAAATTTTAAACTTTTAGCACTATTTTGTTTCTTATTCATCCGAATTATGTTAACTTTGCGGTAAAAGTAGTGTAATTTGAATGAAGTGCCAAATTTTAGGAAACATTTCTGGGAAATTTGGGGATAATAAAAGAATAAAATGACTAAACTGAGCGTTAATATAAATAAGATTGCAACCATCCGCAATGCCAGGGGTGGAAACAATCCTAACGTGTTGAAGGTGGCACTGGATTGCGAACGATTTGGCGCACAAGGCATTACTGTGCATCCTCGTCCAGATGAGCGTCACATACGTTACCGTGACGTGTTGGAATTGAAGCCAAAACTTCAGACAGAATTCAACATTGAAGGAAATCCTGCTCCTAAATTCTGCGAATTGGTGCTGCAGGTGCGTCCTACTCAGGTAACGTTAGTTCCAGACGCTCCCGAGGCAATTACTAGCAATAGCGGGTGGGATACCAAGGCAAACTTTCAGTTCCTGTCTGACATTGTTGCCGAGTTCAAGAATGCAGGTGTTCGTACTTCATTGTTTGTTGGCACAGATTTAGAAATGATAGAATATGCAGCAAAGACAGGTGCAGATCGTGTGGAACTCTACACAGAACCTTATGCTGCAGGCTATGCTGCCAATCGTGAGAAAGCCATCGCTCCTTTCGTAGAAGCAGGAAAACTGGCACGTGACTTGGGATTGGGACTTAATGCCGGGCATGATCTCAGTTTGGAGAACTTAGCATATTATAAGGAAAACATTCCTTGGACAGATGAGGTGAGCATTGGTCATGCCTTGGTTTGTGATGCTTTGTACCTTGGATTGGAAGAAACCATTCATCAATATTTATACTGTTTAAAGTAAAATACTATGATATACGCATTTTTAGCTACAGGATTTGAGGAGATTGAAGCAATTACCGTAATCGACGTGCTGCGTCGTGCTGGTTTACAAGTTGAAACGGTTTCTGTTACCGATGACAAGGTTGTCTTAGGTGCACACAGTATTCCTGTGATTGCAGATAGAATGTTCCGTGAAGTGACAGATTTTTCTGCAGCAGATGCGTTGTTCTTACCTGGTGGATTGCCTGGTGCAACAAACTTGGATGCACATGAAGGATTGCGTCAGGTAATTTTAAATCATGCAGAGGCAGGAAAGACACTGGTGGCAGTTTGTGCAGCTCCATTAGTATATGGACATCTGGGATTGACAAAAGGAAAGAAGGCTACCTGCTACCCAGGTTTTGAAACAGAATTAGAAGGAGCAGAATATACTGCTACTTTGGTAGAACAGGATGGCAATCTAATTACCGGTTGTGGTCCTGCGGCATGCTTGGAATTGGGTTATACGGTAGTAGCACACCTGAAGGATAAAGCTACTGCAGATCAGCTGCGTGAAGGAATGCAGTATAATAAACTGGGAGTTTGATGAACTACTTCATTGTTGTTGCAGGAGGTAAAGGACTGCGCATGGGAGGAGATATTCCCAAGCAGTTTCAACTAGTGGGAGGTGTTCCCGTGCTGATGCGCACGTTGATGCGCTTGCATGAAGCAGAGCCTCTGGCACAATTGATCTTGGTACTACCAGCATCACAGCAGACCTATTGGAAGGAACTATGCCAGCAGTTTGATTTTGCCTTGCCTTGCTTGCTGGCAAATGGTGGCGAAACACGTTTCCATTCCGTTAAGAATGGCCTCGATTTGATTCCTGCCAATGAACAAGGTGTGGTTGCTGTACACGATGGTGTTCGTCCTTTTGTGTCGGTACAAGTGGTGCAGCAATGTATGGAAAAGGCCCTGCATTTGGGCGCGGTAGTGCCAGTAATCCCGGTGGTAGAAACAGTAAGGCATCTTTGTGAAGAAGGTAGCGTAACTGTTCCCCGTGATGAATATAAATTAGTACAGACACCACAAACTTTTGTGATTTCTTTGTTAAAGCAAGCGTATGCACAGCCGTATGTTGATGCTTTTACCGATGATGCTTCGGTGGTGGAGGCAATGGGACAGAAAGTACATCTTATAGAAGGTAACCGCGAAAACATCAAGATAACCACTCCGTTCGATAAGATAATAGGCGAATGTTTGATATAACCGATAGAGACATTAAATTCTTGCCAGGCGTTGGTCCGTCAAGGGCCGATTTGCTGAATCGTGAACTGAACATTCACACCTATCGTGATTTGCTTTATTACTTTCCTTATAAATATATTGACCGTAGTAGGCTTTATTCCATTTGTGAACTAACAGGCGACATGCCTTATGTTCAGATTCGAGGAGAAATACTCAGCTTTGAAACGATTGGTGAAGGTAGGCAGAGAAGATTGGTGGCTCATGTGTCGGATGGTACCGGTGTTCTGGATTTGGTGTGGTTTCAGGGTTTGAAGTATGTTACCACACGATATAAGCTGAACACTTCTTACATCATATTTGGAAAACCCACAGTATATGGCGGAAGGGTAAATGTGGCACATCCGGATATTGATCCTGCCGATTCCTTGTCGCTTTCTTCCATGGGGATGCAGCCCTATTATAATACGTCGGAGAAAATGAAGCGTGCGGGATTGAATTCTCGTGCGATAGAAAAATTGGTAGCGAAATTATTGGAGCAATTTCAGCAGCCTTTACCCGAAACCTTGCCTCAATATATAATAGATAAATACAAATTAATGGGCTTGATGGATGCCTTGAAAGGTGCCCATTATCCACAGGATGCAGAAACGGTAAGAAATGCTTTGCATCGTTTGAAGTTTGAAGAACTGTTCTATGTTCAACTGAACATTCTTAAATACACACATGATAGAAGAAGAAAGATTCAGGGTTTAGTCTTTCGTAAGGTAGGTGACGCATTCAATACCTTTTATGCACAGAATCTTCCGTTCCAATTAACCAATGCCCAGAAGCGTGTAATCAAGGAAATACGTGCGGATATGGGTAGTGGAAAGCAGATGAATCGCCTGCTGCAAGGCGATGTGGGAAGTGGTAAGACATTGGTGGCATTGATGACAGCATTGCTGGCAGTAGATAATGGCTATCAGGCATGTATTATGGCACCTACTGAGATTCTTGCAGAGCAGCATGCCACAACTGTTTCTGGACTTCTTGCAGGAATGAATCTGCCTGTGGCGTTGCTGACGGGTTCTGTTAAAGGCAAGAAACGTGAGGCTATTTTACAGGGTGTTGCCAATGGCGAAATAAAGATACTCATTGGTACTCATGCCATATTGGAAGATACCGTGCGTTTCAATGATCTGGGATTTGTGGTGATAGATGAGCAGCATCGTTTTGGCGTAGCACAGCGTGCTAAACTTTGGAACAAGAATGTCTGTCCTCCTCATGTGCTGGTAATGACGGCAACTCCAATCCCTCGTACCCTTGCCATGACCCTTTATGGTGATCTGGATGTGTCAATAATTGACGAATTACCTCCAGGAAGAAAACCTGTGCGTACGATTCATCAATACGACGCGAATCATAAAAGCATCTATTCGGGTATCAGAAAACAGATTCAGGAAGGTCGGCAGGTTTATATAGTCTATCCGCTCATTAAGGAAAGTGAAAAGATTGATCTTCGGAATTTGGAAGAGGGATACGAACAAGTACGCAAAGAGTTTCCTGATTATAAAGTGAGCATGGTTCATGGAAAACTGAAACCTGCTGACAAGGAAGCGGAAATGCAGAAGTTTGTGAACCACGAAACCCAAATTATGGTAGCAACGACAGTAATTGAAGTGGGTGTGAATGTACCCAATGCCAGTGTGATGGTGATAGAGAATGCAGATAGGTTTGGACTTTCACAATTGCATCAGTTGCGAGGCAGGGTGGGACGAGGTGCTGATCAGTCGTTCTGTATCTTGGTTACAGGGTATAAACTAGGCGAAGATACCAGAAAACGCATTGATATAATGACACAAACCAATGATGGTTTTGAAATTGCAGAAGCGGATTTAAAACTTCGTGGTCCTGGTGATTTGGAAGGAACACAACAAAGTGGATTGGCCTTCAACCTGCGTGTGGCCAACTTGGCAAAAGATGGTCAATTGCTGAATTATGCAAGGGAAATAGCAGAAAAAATCATTGAGGAAGACCCCGATCACACGTTGCAGCAAAACCAGATTCTGTGGTATCAATTACAGAAATTACGTAAGGAAAACGTCAATTGGTCGGCTATCAGTTAATTGTTAAAAAGCGAGAAACTGCGAAAAGTATGTTAATTAAAGTAGGTGGTTCCGTTTTTTTTGTTTATATTTGCAAGCGAATTTCGGCTTATGCTAAAATCAAACTAAATAATAAGAATCATCTCAAACAACAAATAATGAAGTTAAAAGGAATTAAGATTGCTGTTCTTGGCGTTTTGGCTATGTTCGGCTCCAGCGCAATGGCGCAGGATTTGATTGCCCGTCAGGCTCCAATCGATCGCAAAATGAGAAGTGTAGACTCGGTAGCACTTCACCGCTTGGTAGTGAAGGAAAACCTGGCTAATCCATCTGCTTCTCTATATCCATCATGGAATACTTCGCATGTAAATGCATACGGAAATATTGCACTTCCAGAAAAATATGAAATTGATCTTCGCGGTTTTGTAATGCCAACAACCTCTCGTGTGGTAACCAGTAATTTTGGTGCGCGTTGGGGACGTCAGCACAAAGGTCTTGATATCAAGGTTTATGTAGGCGATACCATTCGTGCTGCATTTTCTGGTAAGGTTCGTGTCGTAGATTATGAAGGTCGTGGCTACGGAAACTACATCGTGATTCGTCACGACAATGGCTTGGAAACCGTATATGGTCACTTGTCAAAGCATCTTTGCAAGGTTAATCAGGAAGTACATGCTGGTGATGTTATTGGCTTGGGTGGTAATACAGGTCGTTCTACCGGTTCTCACCTTCATTTTGAAACCCGTTTGTTGGGTCACGCCATTAATCCTGCTTTGCTGTTCAATTTCCCAATGCAGGATGTAACTTGTGATGTTTATACATTCCGTCGTAGTGGTGCTTTGGCACAGGAACGAATCGCACAGGCAAATGTAGAGAAGCAGAAATCAGAAAGAAGCAGCAAGCCACGTTTCCACAAGGTACACAAGGGTGAAACATTGTATTCTATTTCACGCAAATATGGCATGAGTGTAGACGAACTTTGTCGTATCAATGGCTTGAAGAAGAATTCAAAGGTTCGCACAGGAAAACTGCTAAAGTGTAGCTAATTCTGCATTATAATTAATCAAAATAGATAAAAGAGTTCAAGGGTTGTTCCCTCTGGACTCTTTTTTTTATTTTTTCCCTCTTTATTTATTTTAAAATAGGTATCTTTGTACCCAATTAGAGAAAGTATGAATACACAAGAGCAATTTAAGGAAGTAATGGCAGAGTGCAGGTCGCTGTTTTCACGCAAGTTGCACGACTATGGTGCTGCTTGGCGCATACTGCGTCCATCTTCGGTAACAGACCAGATTCTGATTAAGGCAAACAGAATCCGTAGCATTGAAATTAAAGGTGTGACAATGGTAGATGAAGGCATCTATCCCGAATTCATTGCTATTGTAAACTACGGAATCATTGGTTTGATACAGTTGGAATTGGGTTATACTGACAAGGAAGATATTACTCCAGAGAAAGCGTTGGAGTATTATGACAAGTATGCACAGACCACTCTCGACCTTATGCTCAAGAAGAATCATGACTATGATGAGGCTTGGCGTGCCATGCGTATTAGTTCATACACAGATCTTATCCTCATGAAGTTGTATCGTACCAAGCAAATTGAGGCTCTCAATGGTGCAACCCTAGTAAGTGAAGGCATTGATGCCAATTACATGGATATGATTAACTATTCCGTTTTCGGATTGATAAAACTGAAATTTGGAGAGTAAGATAAAATATATAACCAAGGGATGGGTTAGTAACCTTAGTCGCATGTTGCTGGCTCTGGTGTTCCTTTTCTCGGGAGTTACCAAGGCTGTTGACCCTCTTGGAACCGCATATAAGATAACCGATTATGCAGTGGCATTCGGTTTGGAAAGCCTAATGTCTGATAGCCTTGCCGTTATCTTGGCAATGCTGCTAGCAGGTGTTGAGTTTTATACAGGATTGTGTTTGCTGTTTGGCATTTGCCGACATTTCACATCCTGGACCAGTCTAATCATCATGTCGGTAATGACGCCACTTACTTTGTATTTGGCCATTTCCGATCCGGTGAGTGATTGTGGATGCTTTGGTGATGCTTTGGTGCTAAGCAATTGGCAAACCTTCTGGAAGAATGTAGTATTGTTGCTGTGCGCCATTTCGTTGTGGCATTTGCGCAATCGTGTGGTGAGATTTATAGGTCAGAATACACAGTGGCTTATCTCACTCTATGGTCTGGTATTTGTCATTTTGTTGGAATTACATTGCCTTTACCATTTGCCCATCGCCGATTTCCGTCCTTATCACATAGGAGCAGATATCAAAAAGGGTATGGAAATTCCAGAAGGAGCAGAACTTCCAGAGTTTGAGAGTTACTTCTTGATGGAGAAGGATGGGAAACAGCAGGAGTTTACGCTGGAAAACTATCCAGATTCAACGTGGACATATGTTGACACCCGAACCGTACAGGTAAAAGAAGGTTACGTTCCACCTATTCATGATTTTCAGTTGGAAAGAGTGGATGATGGTGAGGATATTACTGATTCAATCCTAAATCACAACGGATATGATTTCTTGCTGATATCCCATAACCTGAGAACGGCAAATCCAGGGTCATTCGATTTGTTGAATGAATTACAGGATTACTGCCAGAAATATGGTTACTCAATGCATGCTGTAACTGCATCTGACGATGAGGATATCCAGCAATGGTGTCATGATACAGGAGCCGTCTATCCTTTCTGTCGAATGGATGGTGTAGCCTTGAAGACCATTGTTCGCAGCAATCCTGGTTTGGTTCTGTTGCATAATGGAGTAGTGGTGAACAAGTGGGGGTTGAACGACTATCCGGATGAGACCATCCTAACTGCACCATTAGAGCAGTTACCCGAGGGAAAGGCGCAACCAGACACAGGTTATCATAAACTGTGGAGTGTATTGCTGCTCATGCTTATTTTGCCATTGGCAGTGATAACATTGCTTGACCGAACTTGGGCAGGAGTAGTATTTATTGGAAATTTAAGAAGAAAAAGTAAAATAACTAACCTATTAAAAAAGAAAAAAATGAGAAAGAAAATTGTTGCAGGTAACTGGAAAATGAACAAGAATTTGCAGGAAGGTGTAGCTTTGGCTACAGAACTGAAGGAAGTTTTGGCAGCTGATGCTCCTAACTGTGGTGTTATCATTGGTACTCCATTCATCCACTTGGCTACTGTTGCTGAGTTGTTGAAGGATAGCGTAATCGCAGTTTCTGCAGAGAACTGTGCAGATAAGGCTTCTGGTGCTTACACAGGTGAGGTTTCTGCTGAGATGGTTAAGTCTACAGGTGCAGAGTATGTAATCTTGGGTCATTCTGAGCGTCGTGAGTACTACAACGAAACTCCAGAAATCCTGAAGGAGAAGGTAGATTTGGCTTTGGCAAACGGTTTGAAGGTTATCTTCTGTATTGGTGAGAGCTTGGCACAGCGCGAAGCAAACGAGCAGGAAGCTGTTTGTAAGGCAGAATTAGCAGGTAGTGTATTCCACTTGACTGCAGAGCAGTGGAAGAATATTGTTATTGCTTACGAACCAATCTGGGCTATCGGTACAGGTAAGACTGCAACTGCAGATCAGGCTGAGGAAATCCATGCATACATCCGTTCTTGCGTTGCAGAGGTTTATGGTGCTGAAATTGCTGACGATACTACTATTCTGTACGGTGGTTCTTGCAAGGCAAGCAATGCTCCTGAGTTGTTCGCTAAGGCAGATATCGATGGTGGCTTGATTGGTGGTGCTTCTTTGAAGGCTGCAGACTTTAAGGGTATTATCGACGCATTTAAGTAATTATAAGGTTGTAGGGTTATGGGGTTATATGGTTATCAGGTTGTTTTGTAAGACTAATAGCCATAAAGCCATATAACCTATAACCCCCAAAACCTAAAAAATATGAGAAAGCGTATCTTTTTTGTACTTTTACTGATGATTTCTTCTGTATCTGCTTTTAGTCAGACCTTGGAAGATGATCTTCGTACTGAACGTGCAGGGCAAGGCCATGTAATGTTGCGCATTCCTGATGGTGCCTTGAAGGCAATTAAGACAGAAATGTTCGAGGAAGAGAAGGAAGAGAAAGAAAAGACTGATGCCGACCGTTTGGCCGAGGCACGTAAATTCCGTGATGCAACCAATAAGGTGCGTGTTCGTGGTTACCGTGTGTTGGTTTATTCTGGTGGAAACAATCGTGCAGAAAAGCAGAAGGCTCAACAGGCAGGTGAACAGATGAAACGTTTATTCCCTGCTTATCCAGTATATGTACATTTCGAATCTCCTCGTTGGGTTTGTCGTGTGGGTAACTTTACCGACAAGGCAGAGGCTAATTCGTTGTTGAGTAGGGTAAAATCAGCTGGTTATCGTTCGGCTGTAGTAACAGAAGATGTAGTGTTGATTGCAAAATGATGAACGTAGAGGAAAATACCGAGAACCTAGAAGAGTTACAGGAGCATTACCATGCTATTTTAGGATTGTTGGGCGAAGATGCCAGTCGTGAAGGTTTGGTAAAAACTCCATATCGTGTAGCAAAGGCTATGAAGCGTCTAACTTGTGGCTATTCAATGGATCCTAAGGAAATATTGAATTCTGCTAAGTTCAAGGAGGATTATAGTCAGATGGTAATTGTGAAGGATATTGATTTCTTTTCCCTTTGCGAACATCACATGTTGCCATTCTACGGAAAGGTACATGTAGCTTATATCCCCAATGGTTATATTACGGGATTGAGTAAGATTGCCCGTGTTGTAGATGTATTCTCACATCGCCTGCAGGTTCAGGAGCGAATGACATTGCAAATCAAGGAATGTATTCAGGAAACCCTAAATCCTTTAGGCGTGATGGTGGTAGTAGAAGCCCGCCACATGTGTATGCAGATGCGTGGGGTAGAAAAGCAGAATTCGGTAACAACTACTTCGGATTTTACAGGTGCATTTAACCAGGCAAAGACTCGTCAGGAATTTATGAATCTGATCCATCACAAGGATTAACTTCTTACTCGGTCTCCTAATTGCTTAGCCAGCATTCGCTGAATTTCTTTTAGTTGCTGGCGTTTTTTCATCACTTCAATGGCTTTCTCAAAGTCGTTACGTAGCGCTGGCAGTTGCATGTCTAGCGCTTTTATTTCTTCTTCCAGTACCTGAAGTTTCAAGTCGTTCATCAGGTGCTCAAGTCGGTTCCCTATTTCATTATCATTTGCCTTCTGCTTTTTGCCACCATCTTTGCTGTACATTTTGCTCAGTTGATAGCGGTCGGTTAATACCTCTGCTGCCAATTGACTGAAGCGGAAATCATGGTGGCGTAAAAAGAATTCTTCGCTTTTGAATCCATCCACTGCATGCTGTTGCTTTACGGCTTCAGACAAAACCTCATTGTAAAGTTCGGTGTTGAATTTAAGTTCATCCTGCTTCATGCTGATACTAATGTAATCAATAACGCTGATAGAAATGGTGGGACCATTTTCATCCTCTTGCATTTCAGTTGCAGTTTGCTCTCCATGTCTTATCAACTCGCGCATGATTAGTGTCTCCAGTTCAAATACACGAGTCTTTGGGGAAGTGGTGCTTTTAGGGGATTCATTGCCAGGAATAGAGGTATAAGGAGGAAAGTCTGGTGGCGTTTCCATACCGATACCAATTTCGTCTGTAGGAAGTGGAATCCCTTCTTGTGGCGTATTTGCTTCGTTGTTTGGCAGAGGCGCAGGTGCTGTATTCTCCGCTCCTTGTTCTTTTCTTTTCTTTTCTGCCTCTACTATTTCACGGCGTTTCTTTATCACACTATTCAAAAGGATACTTTCGCGCTCGCGAAGCAAGTCGGATGTCTGTCTGATATAAACAGAACGGGTAATTTCATCGGGAACTTCGGAGATAGCTTCTACAACCTCTTTGATAAAGTTAGCTTTGCTGATAGGGTCATCACCATGATTTTTTAGGTGCTGACGTATTTTAAAGGTGATAAAATCTACTTCGTTCTGTGTGATGTATTCCAGAATCTCTTGCAGGCTATGCTTGCGTGCAAAATCATCTGGGTCGGCACCATTTGGTAGAAGTAGCACCTTGATGTTCATGCCTTCGCGCAACAAAGGTTTGGTTGCCTTTTCTGCTGCACCAATGCCAGCGGCATCACCGTCAAACAGCAAGGTAACGTTACTTGTAAAGCGTTTCAATAGTTTAATCTGCTCGGGTGTAAAGGCTGTTCCTGAACTGGCAACAATGTTTTCAACACCAGCTTGGTGCATGGAAATGACATCAGTATATCCTTCAACAACAAAAACGCGGTTTTGTTTTACAATAGCGCTTTTAGCTTCGTACAAACCATAAACTTCACGTCGCTTACTATAGATGGAACTTTCTGGACTATTTACATATTTTCGCTCTACACCTTTTGTTGCTGCATCCAGCACACGTCCTCCAAAAGCAACAACACGTCCACTTACGGTACGAACAGGAAACATGGCACGTCCCCAAAAACGGTCGTGTACGGTATGTTTGTCTGTTTCATAGCAAAGGCCGGTTGCCAAAAGATATTTGTCCTCGTAACCTTGTTTCTTGGCTTCTTTTGCCAAAGCGTATTTATCTGCAGGACTATATCCTAGCAAGAATTTCTTGATAGTATCATCGCGGAATCCTCGTGAACGAAAATAGGCCATACCTATGGCACGTCCGTCAACATCATTTTGTAGAATATTCTGGAAATACTTGCTTGCAAAGTCGTTTACCACAAACATGCTTTCACGTTCACTTTGCAACAGTTTTTCTTCGCTTGTAAGTTCTCGCTCTTCTACGGGAATGTGGTATTTGTTTGCAAGATAGCGTAGAGCATCGGGATAGGTCATTTGCTCATGTTCCATCACAAAACGTACGGAGTCACCACCTTTTCCGCAAGCAAAACATTTAAACAGACCTTTTGCGGGAGATACAATCATACTAGGGGTGTTGTCTTGATGAAAGGGGCAAAGTCCCTTGTAGTTCGCACCAGTTCGGCGCAAACTGACAAAGTCTTGCACAACATCCACAATCTGGGCAGCATCCTTGATTTTTTCTATCGTTCCGCGGTCAATCATATTGGTGCAAAAGTAAAGAAATTCCCTGAAATGGACAAATGTTTCAGTAAGCAAAGTGAAAACTTGCAAATGTCATTATAACGCAGTATCTTTGTATTCACGAAAAAACAACAATCGTATGTCGGGAAAAATGGTGATTTGGTAGATTATACCTTAGTATACTTAGATATAGAAATAAACCAAACTTCAATATCCCTATCTAATATTAACATTGAAAAACAAATCAAATATTAAATTCAATTTTATTATGCGTAAACTAATCATTGGTGCACTCGCAGCCGTAGCATTGGTATGTGGTGCAAATGAGGCAAAGGCTCAATGGGGCCAGCAGCCAAAAGACGACCCCACAGGCTTGAAGGATGTCTACAAAGATTACTTCAAGGTGGGTGTAGCTATCAATCAGAGAAACCTTCGCAATGCTGATGAAATGGCATTGGTATTGAAGGAGTACAACAGTATTACAGCCGAGAATGACATGAAGGTAGGTGAAATGCATCCTGCAGAAGGTGTATGGAACTTTGCCAAGGCTGACTCTATTGCAGATTTCTGCCGTAAGCACAATATTCCTTTGCGTGGTCACAATCTGTGCTGGCACAGTCAGTTTGCAGATTGGATGATGTACGACAAGAAGGGTAAGTTCGTAAAGAAAGAGGTATTTTATGCTCGCTTGCGTGATCATATCCATACTGTAGTTAATCGTTACAAGGATATTATCTACTGCTGGGATGTTGTAAACGAGGCAATGATTGATGGCAATGGCCGTCCTCGTTTCGTTCCAGGTAAGGGATTGGAGACACCAAGTCCATACCGTCAGTCAAAGTTGTATGAACTGTGTGGCGATGAGTTCATCGCTAAGGCATTCGAATTTGCTGCCGAGGCAGATCCAAACTGCTTGTTGTTCTATAATGACTATAATGCTGCTGATCCTGCAAAGCGTGACCGTATTTATGATATGGTTAAGAAGATGAAGGAAGAGTATGGCGTAAAGGTTGATGGTATTGGTATGCAGGGACACTACAATGTTTATGGTCCTAGCAATGAAGATATCGATGCAGCCATTACCAAGTATGCTACTATTGTAAAGCACATCCAGTTTACTGAGATGGATATCCGCGCAAACGAGGAAATGGGTGGCCAGTTGCAGTTCAGCCGTCAG
The DNA here is from genome assembly GCA_018065125.1 of Candidatus Minthousia equi. GTDB lineage: Bacteria > Bacteroidota > Bacteroidia > Bacteroidales > Bacteroidaceae > Minthousia > Minthousia equi. The sequence continues at coordinate 23,969 of JAGHTY010000066.1, read as the reverse complement.
GGAATGGAGATTAAACCATTCGTTAAGAGCTTGCACACTGCAAAGTGGAATGACTTGTTCAAGATTCTGCGTAAGCACAAGGATGTTATCGACGTTGTTACTTTCTGGAATGTTAGTGATAAGGATTCATGGGTAGGTACTTCAAATTATCCTTTGCTTTTCGATAAGGATTTGAAGAAGAAGGAAGCTTACTATGCTGTTAAGAACTTTGATCCTGCTTTGGACAATGCAGTTGTTAAGGAAGACTTCGTTCCAAATAGCAAGAATCAGCCAGGTCAGGAGTATCCTATGGTTAACTCTCAGGGTTATGCACGCTTCCGTGTTGAGGCTCCACAAGCAAAGTCTGTTATCGTAAGTCTTGGCTTGGGTGGTCACGGTGGTACCGTATTGCACAAGGATAAGGATGGTTTCTGGGTAGGTACTACCGAAGCTCCTATGGATCCAGGTTTCCACTACTATCACCTTACCATCGATGGTGGTGTAGTTAATGATCCTGGTACTGGTAACTACTTTGGTTCTTGCCGTTGGGAAAGCGGTATTGAAATTCCAACTAATTCAGATAAGGATTTCTATGCAGCAAAGAACGTTGAGCATGGTAACTTGCAGGAAGTTTTGTTCTGGAGCGAAAGCACTAAGAGTGTAAAGAAGGCTATTGTTTATACTCCTGCTGGTTATGGTAAGATTGTTGACAAGAAGGGTAACCCTGCAGAAAAGGGTACAGTAAAGCGCTATCCTGTATTGTACTTGCAGCACGGATGGGGCGAGAATGAAACTTCTTGGAGCGTTCAAGGTCATGCAAACTTGATTATGGATAACCTGATTGCAGAGGGCAAGATTGAACCATTCATCGTTGTTATGACTTACGGTATGACAAACGAAGCTCGCTTTGGTCAGATTCGTCAGTTCAAGGTGGATGATTTCCAGACAGTATTGGTTGATGAGTTGGTACCTTACATTGATTCACATTTCAATACAATCGCTGACCGTGATCATCGTGCTATGGCAGGTTTGTCAATGGGTGGTATGGAAACTCACGCAATCACATTGAATCGTCCAGAGGTATTTGGTTACTGGAATATTCTGAGTGGTGGTATCTATACTCCAGAAGAGTTGGAGAAGGTTAGTGTTAAGCCACACCTGATGTTCATCTCTACCGGTGAGAAGGAAAATCCAGCAATGGTAAAGCAGGCAGTTGAAAAGTTGAAGGCTGCAGGTTATAAGGCAGAGTGGCATGTATCTGAGGGTACAGCTCATGAGTTCTTGACTTGGCGTCGTGCACTTTATACTGTAGCACCAATGCTGTTCAAGTAAACAATAATACTAATATATATTTAAGGAGTCGATCTTCAATAGGTCGACTCCTTTTTATATGAGTGATAAATAATCATTTCATGATTGCCGTGCTTTACTTTTATTTACCAGATAAACACCCCAGAAGACAAGAACGATGGCAAGTCCTTGCATCCAGTTGAAACCACCGATGCCTGCTGCTACACTTACGCCACATGCTACGGCAGGTTGAACATAGTTGTATGATGCAATGACCGTAGGACGCAGGATTTTCTGTGCATGAATAGAACAAATGTATGCCAAGAATGTGCCACCTATTACAACAAAGGCTGTTTCAAAATAAGTGGTAGCAGGGATGCTTTCCCATGGCAATGCCGTCATTCTGTTAAAAGAGAATGGCAAGATAACCATGCTGGCAAAGGTAATCATCCACTTCATGCTGGTGATGACAGAATAGCGTGCAATGAGGTACTTGAATGATGCCAAGTAAACGGCAAATGAACATTGTGCTGCCAAACACAACAAGTCTCCAGCAAGTACTCCATCAGAGGAACCGATTCCTGTGCTGCTGATAATCAAGGTGCAGGCTCCTGCTGCACCAATCAATATGCCACTAACTTTCTTTGTGGTGATAGGTTCTCTCAATACCAATGCTGCCAGTATCATGGTGATGATTGGCAGAGTTGTGGTAACGATACTTGCATTTACAGGTGAGGTAATGCTCAATCCAATGGTGTAACCACATTGGTTAAAGACAATGCCAAATAATCCTGCAAGGAAAAATCTAAGTAAGTCGCGTGGCGGAACTTTCTCGTTGATACCCATTACAATAGATGCTAGCCAAAAGCAAAGTGCACCTCCTGTAACGCGAAAAGTAACCATTTCCAACCCCGGAATGCCATTCACCATGGCATCCTTTCCTAAAGGAGCCATAAGTCCCCAGCAGGCACATGCTGCTGCCATGCAAAGATGTCCTATTGTCTTATTGTTGCTCATTGGGGTGCAAAACTACTTTAAAAACCTGAAATTATTGCCAGTTATGTGGAAAAGTTGTAACTTTGACACGCATTTTATATCAATATCATGAAGAAACTATTTATTTTGATGTGCGCTGTGTTTGTAGGCGCTACAGTGAATGCACAAAATGTGCGCGAAAAGCAACTTTTCGATGAAGGCTGGAAATTCAGTTTAGGTAACGCTGCCAATCCTGTTGAGGATTTTGGAAGCGGAACAGAGTATTTCAATTATCTTACCAAGGCAAATTCTATTCATAACGAAGGTCCTTATAGTGCCAAGTTTGATGATAGTAAGTGGACAGAGGTTCGCTTGCCACACGATTGGGCATTGCAGGTGCCTTATGCTCCAGAGGCAAGTCATAGTCACGGTTACCGTACTGTAGGTTACAAGTATCCAAAAAATAGTGTGGGTTGGTATCGAAAGGTATTCCGCGTAGAGAAAGAGGATGAAGGTAAGCATATCATGCTGCAGTTTGATGGTATTTTCCGTAATGCTACCGTTTGGGTGAATGGTTTCTATATGGGTGTTGAACCAAGTGGATACGCAACTCAGGTATATGATGTTACCGATTATTTGAAATATGGCGAAGACAATATCGTGGCAGTTCGTGCCGATGCAACCCTGGAAGAGGGATGGTTCTACGAGGGTGCAGGTATCTATCGCGATGCGTGGTTGCTGAAGATGGCACCTGTGCATGTTGCTCCTTTTGGTACTTTTGTGTATTCTGAGTTGAAAGACAACTATACCAATGCTACGCTGCATGTTGAAACAACTGTACAAAACTCTACCCAGCAACCAGTAAACTGCCAAGTGCAGCAAATTTTGCTAGATGGAGAGGGAAATGAAATTGCCAGGGCAGAAATACAACCTGTGGTATTAAGGTCAAGAGAAGACAGAAAGGTGTCACAACTTATGACAATTGCCGGTCCTAACTTATGGGATTTAGATACACCTTATTTATATACGGTAAAGACTCAGGTGCTCGTAGATGGCAAGGTGGTTGATAGTTATCAAACCACAACAGGTATCCGCGAGGTGAAGTTTACTGTAGAGAATGGTTTCTTCCTGAACGGAAAGAACATCAAGCTTAAGGGTGTGAATATGCACCAGGATCAGGCAGGTGTAGGTGCTGCTATTCCTGATGCCTTGCTGGAGTACCGAATTAGACGCTTGAAGAGTTTTGGCTGCAATGCCTATCGCTCTTCACATAACCCAATGACTCCTGCCATGCTGGATGTTTGCGACAGATTAGGTATGCTTGTAATTGATGAAAACAGATTGATGGGTGTGAACGACATTCATCAGCGACTGCTGAAGAACATGATTGAGCGTGACCGAAATCACCCAAGCGTAATCCTCTGGAGCGTTGGTAATGAAGAGTGGGGTATAGAAGGTAATTTCTATGGACCAAGATTAGGTGCTACTATGCGCGACTTTGCACATCTGCTGGATCCTACCCGTTTGGTTACAGCTGCCTCTGCCGGAGGACGTGAAATCACCAAGCCATTAGACGTAGCAGGTTATAACTATATCATTCAGAATGATGTAGATGGCGAACACAAGCGTTATCCTCAGCGTATGGCATATGGTAGTGAGGAAACCACTGCCTGCGGTACCCGAGGCATTTACTACGATGACCGAAAGAATGGTCGCATGGCATCCATGAATCGCACAGATACCACCTATACCAATATTATTGAGCGTGGTTGGAAATTCTATGCCGAGCGTCCTTGGACATCAGGTATCTTCTATTGGACAGGCTTCGACTACCGTGGCGAACCAAATCCGTTGAGCTATCCTGCTGTTGGTTCAGAGTTTGGTATTCTGGATTATTGCGGTTTTGAAAAGGATGAGGCTTACTATCTGAAGGCTTGGTGGACAAATGAACCCGTATTGCACATCTTCCCTCATTGGAATCTGAAAGGACATGAGGGTGAACAGGTTGAAATCTGGGCATACAGCAATTGCGATGAGGTAGAACTGACGGTAAACGGAAAGAAACTTGGTAAGAAAGCAATGCCAGTAAATGGTCACCTAAGCTGGACAGCTACCTATCAGCCAGGAACAGTTAAGGCAGTAGGTTACCGCAAGGGAAAGAAAGTACAAGAGCAGATAATCGCTACTACTGGAGATGCAACTCAGATGCAGTTGGTAGCAGACAGAGCCGTGATAAAGGCAGATAACCGCGATGTTTCGGTAGTGAACATCGTACTGAAAGATGCCAAGGGAAGGGTAGTACCTACCGCATGCAATGACATTGAGCTTTCATTGGAGGGCAATGGCCGAATCCTTGGCGTGGGTAATGGTGACCCAGCCTTCAAGGGCGACGAACACTCTGCCGAATTGGAATGCCATTCTTATAAGGTACCAGCCTTTAACGGATATGCACAGGTTTTGCTGCAGGCAAACAAGTGTGCTGGCCAGATGGTGCTGAAGTGCAAAGGCGCATCTCTGAAAGAAGGAACCATAACAATTGAAACAAAATGATAAGAATAATGAAAAGATTACTGATGTTGTGTGTGCTGGCGCTTTCAATAGGTGCCTGCAAAGCCGAGAAGAGTGACAAACCCATGCCGGTGGTAACTGTAGCCGATGATGAGCATGTGGTGCTGATTGAAACCTCGATGGGAAACATCAAGGTGAAGCTTTACAATGAAACACCCAAGCATCGTGATAATTTCATTAAACTTGTAAAGGAACATACTTATGATGGCATCATTTTCCATCGTGTGATAGACAAGTTCATGATTCAGGCAGGTGATCCCACTGCCAAGAATGTGCCTATGGATGAACCTGTAGGGCAAGGTGACGTGCCTTATACACTTCCTGCCGAGATTGTCTATCCTAAATACTATCACAAGTATGGAGCATTGGCCGCTGCTCGCGAAGGCGATGAGGAAAACCCAAATCGAGAATCTTCTGGTGCACAGTTCTATTTGGTTGTAGGTCAGAAATGGAACAAACCATCTTTAGAGCGAAAGGAGATGGAATTGAATGATGCCAAGTTGCGTGCTAATTTCGACAAATTGGTTCAGCAACATCAGAAGGAGGTAGATACTTATCGCACACAAAAAGCTACAGACAAGTTGCTTGCATTGCAAGAGTCTCTTGAAAAAGAGGCAAAGGAGATGCTGCAGAAAGATCCTGCCATGAAACTTACCGACCAAATGATGCAGGATTACATCCAGTGGGGTGGAACGCCACATTTGGATAATGCCTATACGGTTTTTGGTGAAGTGGTTGAGGGCATGGATGTGGTTGAGGCTATTTCAAAGGTTCGCACCAATCGTGCTGCTCGTCCTGTAGAGGATGTGGTAATCAATAAGGTAAGCGTACTGAAGTGATAAAGGTAAACCGACACGTTTTGAACAATGGTCTGCGGGTGGTACATAGTGAAGACCGTTCCACGCAGATGGTTTGCATGAACATTGTTTATAATGTAGGTGCAAGAAACGAACATCCCGAACATACAGGTTTTGCTCATTTATTCGAGCACCTGATGTTTGGAGGATCGGTGAATATACCTGATTACGATACACCCATGCAGGAGGCTGGTGGCGAGAACAATGCATGGACAAATAATGATATTACCAACTATTTCCTGTCTATTCCTCGGCAGAATGTAGAGGTTGGATTCTGGTTGGAAAGCGACCGCATGCTCAGTTTGGCCTTTACGCCAAAGAGCTTAGAGGTACAGCGCAATGTGGTGATAGAAGAGTTTAAGCAACGCTGTCTAAACCAACCATATGGTGACGCAGGTCATTTGGTTCGTTCTCTGGTTTATAAAAATCATCCTTATCAATGGCCAACCATTGGTAAAACTCCTCAGCATATTCAGGATGCCAACATGGATTTGGTAAAAGACTTCTTCTTTAGTTTCTATGCACCCAATAATGCTATTTTAGCGGTAACAGGAAATATTAGTTTCAAGGAAACTGTAAAACTTGCCGAAAAGTGGTTTGGGCCTATTCCTTCACGTCTCATTCGTCAGTGTGACATTCCTGTTGAACCTGTTCAAAACGAGTATCGAAAGATGGAAGTAGAACGTCCTGTCCCAATGGATTCTTTGTATATGTCATTTCCAATGTGTGCTCGTTTGGAAAAGGATTTCTATGCTTTTGATGCCCTTTCGGATGTATTGGCAAATGGAAAAAGTTGTCGCTTGATACAGCAATTGGTACGTGAAAAAGCATTATTCTCATCTATCAATGCTTATATTACCAATAATGATGATCTGGGAATATTCCAGATTGTAGGCAAACCTGTTCAGGGTGTTTCTTTGCAGGAAGCGGAAGATGCTGTGATGCAAGTCCTTCAGGAATTAGGGCAGAAACCCGTGGATGAACAAGAATTTGAGAAGGTAAAGAATAAGTTTGAAAGTGAACAGATCTTTAGCAATATAAGTGCCTTGTCGTTAGCCTCAAACCTTGCTTATTTCGAACATATTCACCAAGCTGAGGATATTAATCTAGAAGCCGATAAATATCGTGCAATTTCTGCACAGCATTTACAGGATGTTGCAGCAAAAACATTTGTGAAGGAAAAATGTAATGTGGTGCACTATCGTGCTGGTTCGGGGGTGAATGATTAAGGATTGATCTTTAATCTGTTGACCTGTTGAGTGCTAATCTTCACTTAAAGCCTCCCATAACTTGTCGTTAGGGACGGGCGCTGTGACACAAATTTCTTCTTTGCTCACAGGATGGATAAACTGCACTTTACGAGCGTGAAGACAGATGCTTCCATCAGGATTGCTGCGAGCAAATCCGTATTTCAAATCACCTTTAATAGGGCATCCTATGTGTGCTAGCTGGCATCTAATCTGATGATGTCTGCCTGTTTTCAATTGCACTTCTAAAAGATGATAGTTTTGTGAGTGTGCTATAACACGATAGTCAAGGATGGCTTTCTTTGCACCAGGACGTTCTCGGTCATAAGCGTACGACTTGTTTTGCTTCTCGTTTCTTACCAGCCATCCCACCAGTTCGTCTTCTGTCTTAGGTGGCTGATTCTTGACGATAGCCCAATAGGTTTTGTGCACTTCACCCACACGAAACATTTCGTTTAAGCGGGTAAGCGCTTTGCCTGTTTTTGCAAATACAACAAGTCCAGATACGGGACGGTCGAGCCTATGCACAACACCCAAGAAAACATTGCCTGGTTTTTGGTACTTCTCTTTCAGGTATGCCTTGACAATCTCTGAAAGAGGAGTGTCACCAGTCTTGTCGCCTTGAACAATCTCCGAACTGGACTTGTTGACTATTATAATATGATTGTCTTCGTAAACAACTTGCATCCCAAATGGGGATTACATGTTCATACCACCATCTACCTGGATAACCTGACCACTTACATAGCTACTCAAGTCAGAAGCCAAGTAAACAGCAGTGTTAGCGATATCATCTACATTACCACCACGGCGCAATGGAATCTTCTTCTTCCACTCTTCACGAACAGCGTCTGGCAAAGCTGCAGTCATAGCAGTTTCGATGAAACCAGGAGCGATAGCGTTAGCACGGATACCCTTAGGACCCATTTCCTGAGCGATAGACTTAGCCAAAGCAATCAAACCAGCCTTTGAAGCAGCATAGTTAGCCTGACCTGCATTACCGTGAACACCTACAACAGAAGCCTTGTTGATGATGCTTCCGCCCTTCTGGCGCATCATGATAGGAGTACAAGCGTGGATAAAGTTGAAAGCAGACTTCAAGTTTACTGCAATAACAGCATCCCACTGAGCCTCGGTCATACGCAACATCAAACCATCCTTGGTGATACCTGCATTGTTAACCAAGATGTCGATAGAACCAAACTCTTCCTTAACAGCAGCAACAACTTCCTCGGTCTGAGCAAAGTCGGCAGCGTTTGAAGCATAACCCTTAGCTTTAACGCCAAATGCAGCGATTTCAGCTTCGGTAGCCTTACCGTTCTCGTCGATTACCAAATCAGTGAAGGCAACATTTGCACCTTCAGCAGCAAACTTAAGCGCGATAGCTTTACCGATACCGCGTGCAGCACCTGTTACCAGGGCTGTCTTTCCAGTTAATAAACCCATAATTTTAATTATTTGAAATTTTGATTATTATCGTTGTTGTTGATAACTTTTCCTAATGCTTTGTAAACGAAATTGGTAACGTATGGCTTGCTGGTTTCTGAGTTGAAACCACGTGCCACGATACCTCGCACGTAAGGCACTTCCAATCCCTTTAGGCTGTAGTGAATGACGTGTGCAATAAGGTCGGCATTCTCTACGTCGAATACACCGGTTATTTTTCCTTCGTTCAAAATTCTGCGGAAGATGACAATCTGGTCACGGTCAAAATCCTTGCGGGCAGTTTCCACACCCCAAATGTCGCGGAAGAACTCAGCACGCAGGTTGCCATTGCGGTGAACAATTTCCTTAATGGTGTCTAGTCGGGTGTAGATTAACTCAATCATTTTCTTCTCGGGTTCAAGGTCCATCTTTGCTACAGAGTGCATCTTGTCTGACATCAATGCCAATTCAGATTCAATGACAGCGTAGTAGATTTCTTCCTTATTCTTGAAATAGGTATAGAGCGTACGACGCCCTTTTTGAGAAGCAACAGCAATGTCGTTCATTGTTGTCTCCTCAAATCCTTTTTTGGCAAATAGCTGGCGAGCAACATCTACCAATATGGCTCGAGTTTTGGAAATGCCCATTTTGTGATGATTGGTTCTTTTATTCGATGCAAAATTAGTGGTTTTAGATGAGATTGCAAAACATTTCGCCAAATAAATACACGCGCAATCACAATTGTGTCTTTAGAGTGCTTGTAATTAGTTGGTTAATGATTGCACATTTAGTATGTGTGCAGTTGTCGGATAAGCGTTGAAGGCGCAGAGTTGCAAAGCCGAGGAGTAAAAAAATACAGGAAAAATTTGGAACTTAACACTGAAAGCAGTACCTTTGCACCCGAATTCAAAACAACATCGCGGAGTAGAGCAGTGGTAGCTCGCCAGGCTCATAACCTGGAAGTCGTTGGTTCGATCCCATCCTCCGCAACTAGTAAGCGGTTAAGTTATGATACTTAACCGCTTTAATTTATCCTTAAGGTTAGGCATTACTTATCTTTCGTCATTGTAAAAGACGTCTGCCATGAAGTTCCCTAAGGAAATGGCGTGATTATCCTATAGAAAACTTGTTGTTCTCGTTTTATTTTTGTTACTTTGCACCTTAAGTAAATAGGCGAAAAAATACTGTCAATGAAAAAAGTTTTCAAGTGGATTGGCATCATATTGGCAACACCGGTTGTTTTGTTTCTGGTGCTGACCATTCTTCTGTATATTCCTCCTATTCAGAATTTTTTAGTTGACAAGGCTGCCGAGTATGCTTCCGAGAAAACAGGCATGCAGGTTACCATTGATAATGTGCGCCTCTCTTTCCCTTTAGATTTAGAATTGAACAAATTCCTGGCAGTTCAGGAGAAAGATACAGTACTGAGCGTAGAAAAGCTGGTTGCCGATGTGCAATTGTGGCCTTTGCTTAGCAGTGAGGTGCAGATAGATGCCTTTGATCTGGAAGAAGCAAAAGTTAATACGCGCGATCTCATAAAGTCCATGCAGTTGAAAGGTAAGCTTCAGCATTTTTACCTTAACTCTCATGGCGTTGAGCTAAATCCTGAAAAGATTACGCTGAATGACGTGCTGCTTGAAGGTGCTAACCTTGATATTGCCATGCGCGATTCTGTTCCAGAGGATACCACAAAGAGTGAAGAACCTTCAAAATGGAAGATAAATGTGCTGCAGGCAAAGGTGCTGGATAGCAATATCCGTTTCCGTATGAAGGAAATGGATGTGCAGGCACTTCTGGGTGAACTTGCCGTGAATGATGTGGAGGCAGATTTGCAGGAATCTGCATTCAAGGTGCCAAGGTTAAGTTTGCTTCGTTCAGGCTTGGCATTGAATATGGCTTCTGGTGCTCCAAAAGAAGGGTTGGATTATGACCATATTCAGTTAGATTCCTTGAATTTAGTGGCAGAATCGTTCTTTAACCAAGGAAGTAATCTGAAAGTAGATATAAAGAGAGGCGATTTTGTAGAGCGATCTGGCTTGCGCCTTAGTGAGCTGCAGGGAAATGTACAGATGGATGCTGCTTCGGTGCATGTAACTGATTTGCTGTTACGCACACCTCATTCACATGTTGACTTGAATGCCGATTTGGATTGGACAGCCTTGGATGAAAAGGGTGATGGACAGATGATGCTGGCATTGCGGTCAGAAATTGGCAAAAAAGACATGCTTTTGCTGGCAGGTCCAGATGGTGCCAAGTCGCTGAAAGGCTTGTTGCCAGAAAGTCCCATGTTGGCAACTGTAAACTTAAGTGGCAACATGCAGGAAATGTTGCTGAGCAATACCAAGATTAATTTAGATAAAATGGTGTTGGCATCACTTGATGGTTCTGTTCGTAACCTGTTGAATGATGCAATGTCGGGATCTATTAATCTAAATGCTCAAACAGGAAATGTAACACCAGTTCTCAAAGCGATGGGGATGACAGGCTTTGCGGTTCCTTCAGGTTTAAAAGCTACAGGATTGGCTAAGTTCAGCGGTTCTCGCTATTCTTTTGATGGCAATGTTCAGGAAGGTAGTGGACGTGTAAAACTGAATGCCTTGTATGATACACGTGCTAATCAATATCGTGCCAATGTTGATGCAAGCAACTTTAACGTAAACCATTTCTTGCCAGCAGATTCAATTTATCTGTTTTCGGGTAAATTGGATGTAGAAGGACGTGGACTTGATTTCAATTCCCCTCGAACAACAGCAAATATTAAGGCAGAGATTTCTCAGTTGCAATATGGCAAGATGGATTTGCGTGGTATGGGTGCAGATTTGACCTATGCTGATAACAACCTTGCCGGACATATCAGTAGTGACAACGAATATATACAGTTGTCTGGTAATTTGGATGCTTTCATGCGAAAGGCAGAAATGGGTGGCGTTTTCCAGATGGAGGTGGAATCTATCGACCTTTACAAGTTGGGTATGTCTCAGAATCCTATGCAGTTGGGCTTCCATTTCGATGCAGATGTGCAAACCGACAGAGAGCAGATGCTGAAAGGTAACCTGAATGTTACCAATACGTATTTTGATACACCAAAGAAAAGATTTACTCCAACCGATATTCATGCTAACGCCTTTGTTATGCCAGATACCTTGTATGCCAGTTTAGAGAGTGGCGACTTGGATTTGAAAGTTCAGGCAGAGGCGGGTATCAAATACTTGACAGAGCATTTCACTGCATTGGCAGATGTGCTGCAACGTCATTTGGAAGAGAAACATTTCAATGTACCAGAGTGGCAAGCAGTGTTGCCTGATGCACATATCGACTTTAAGTCGGGGCGCAACAACCCATTCCACAACTTCATGGCAATGCAGGGATATGGATTCAAGGAACTGGAAACCTGTGTGCACTTGTCGCCAGATGAAGGCATCAATGCCGATGCTCATCTTTATTCGTTTATGGCAGATAGTTTGCTGCTGGATACAATTCGATTGGATGTGTTCCAGCAGGATAGCATCATTCGATTCAAGTCGCAGGTACGCAATAATAAGAAGAATCCCGATTTTGTGTTCAATGCAATGGTCGATGGCCGTTTGATGGAAGATGGTGTTGCTGCTAAACTGCAGTTCTTCGATGAAAAGAACCGTAAGGGTATCGACATGGGTGCCCGATGCAGAATGGAAGAAGGTGGCTATCGTTTCAACTTCCGTCCTGATCGTCCTTTCATTGCATACCATACCTTTAACCTGAATCCTGGTGCTTATGTATTCCTGCATGATGACGGTAGGGTAGAAGGTGATATGTCATTACTTACCGATGAGGGAATGGGGTTGATATTCAAGGCTAATCCTACACTTGAGGAGCAGCAGAACATGAACTTGGAGCTGCAGAAGATTAACCTGGAAGAAATCATGGCAGTGCTGCCATACATGCCTCGAATGACAGGTTTGATGGATGGAACCGTAAAGGTGACACAGCCAATGGGTGAACCGCTTACTGCAGATGCACGCATCCATTTTGACCAGTTGACCTACGAAGGCAGCGACATGGGTAAGGACATTGTCATTACTGCCAATTATGTTCCAGAGAACAAGGAGGTGCATAAGATAACCGCTACCATGCAGCGCAATGGTGAGTTTGTAACTACTATTACAGGTACGCTTGGCGCATCTGGTGAGATGGATTTGGGAGGTATTCTGTACCGATTCCCTGCCGAGATGATAAATGGTTTCATCCCAGATCACATGGTGGGTATGCGAGGTATCATGGAGGGCGACTTCCGTATGGGTGGAACCTCGGATAAGCCTTTGTTCTCAGGTTCTGTAAAGACAGATTCTGTTTATGTATATTCCGATATGTATGGCGTAAGCTTGCGTATGCAAGACCGTACGATTATATTGGATAACAGTACGATAAAGCTGGATAAGTTGATTTTGTATTCAGACAAGAACGATGAACTTTCACTGAATGGAAACATCGACTTTACCAACCTTGATAAGATATTGCTGAACCTAAGCATGATGGCACGCGACTTCCAGGTTGTGGATAGAAAGCGTGATAACCTGTCGTTGCTGTACGGAAAGGCATTCGTGAACCTGAATGCTACTATCAAGGGCTCACTGGATGCAATGGTGATGCGAGGCACTCTTAACTTGTTAGGATCTACTGACGTAACTTATGTCCTAAAGGATAGTCCACTTACGGTAGAAGACCGCCTTCAGGATTTGGTAACTTTCGTTGATTTCTCTGATACCACCCAAGTGCGTCAGGAAATAGTGAAGAAACCAATCTCGGGTATGGATATGGTGATGAACCTGAACATATCAGAAGGTGCACGCGTAGGTTGTGATTTGAGTGCAAATCGTGAAAGTTACGTCGACCTTACCGGAGGTGGTGATTTGGTAATGAAATATGGCTCGGATGGCGAGATGCGCCTGACAGGACGTTATACCATCAATAATGGTGAAATGAAGTATGCTCTGCCTGTTATCCCATTGAAGACTTTCCATTTGGCAAGTGGCAGCTATGTTGAGTTTACCGGAGATATGGGTAATCCACATCTGAATATTACGGCAACCGAGCAGATGAAGGCATCGGTGGCAGAAGAGGGTAGCAGTCCTCGAAGCGTACTGTTCGATGTGGGTGTACAGATTACCAAGACCTTGGCAGACATGGGATTGGAATTCACCATCGATGCTCCAGAAGACATGAACGTGCAGAACGAGTTGGCAAGCATGTCAAAGGAATCAAGAGGAAAGATGGCGGTTAGTATGCTGGCTACCGGATTGTATATCAGTGAGAACAATGCTGCTGGTGGCGTAACCATGAACTCGGCTTTGAACTCATTCTTGCAGAGCGAAATCAATAACATCGCTGGTAATGCCTTACAGAGTATCGACCTTAGCTTTGGTATGGAAGATGGTACGGCACGCGATGGCAGCTCTACAACCGACTACTCATTCCGTTTTGCAAAACGTCTGTGGGGTAATCGTGTAAGCATCATCATTGGTGGTAAGGTCTCAACTGGTGCCAATGCCGAAAATAGTTCATTCATTGATGATATTTCTATTGAGTACCGATTGGACGATAGTGGAACCCGTTATGTGAAACTGTTCCATGAAAAGACTTTCGATAGCTTGTTGGATGGTGAAATCACAGAAACTGGTGGTGGAATTGTTCTTCGTAAGAAGATGACCCGATTTGGTGAATTGTTCATCTTCCGAAGCAAGAAGAAGCGTGAACAGATGATTCGTGAATATCTGCGCAAGCGTGAAGAGGAAGAAGCACAGAAATCACAGAATGATGCTTTGTTGCGCCAACGTCAGGAGGAGATGCAGCAAAAAGAAACAGAGGAATTTAACAAGGCAAATGAGGCCGTAGAAGCCGAAGAAGCAAAGGAACGATAATATGAAGAAACTATTTATAACCCTATTATCAGCAGTGCTATTTTCTGCCTGCTCCATGACATCGCACTTGCCAGAAGGCGAGGTGCTGTACAGGGGTATAGATAAACTAACCATCAATAACCCAGATGAAGGAGAGCATGCAGATGAGGCTTTTGCCGAACTTTATGCTGCTTTGGAGTGTCCACCGAATGGTGCCTTCATGGGTAGCTCAACTATCAAGACTCCTTTCCCCATAGGTTTGTGGGTTTGGAATGGTTTGCTTGAGCATCAGACAGGTCCTATCAGTAAGTGGATGTTCAATACTTTTGGCACGCCTCCTGTGTTGATTTCTACCGTGAATCCAACCTTGCGCTCAAAGATGGCGCTTACCTCTCTTCATAACTTTGGTTATTTCAACTCATCGGTAAAGAGTGAGATTGTTCCAACCAAGAACCCAAAGAAGGCAAAGGTTAGCTATACCGTGAATATGGGTAAACCTCATTACTTGGATTCAATCGCCTATGTGGGTTTCCCTGATGATATGAATCACTTGATTGATTCAACCAAAGAAAAAACCTATTTGAGGAAAGGCGACCCATTCTGCGTAATAGAACTGGATGCAGAACGTAATCGTATCGCAAATGTAATGCAGAACAATGGTTACTTCTACTATCGCCCTGATTATATGACTTATAAGGCAGATACCTTGCTGTTCCCAGGAAAGGTACAACTGCATCTGGAACCTATTGCTTCTGCAGAAATACCTCAAAGAGCACGCCATCAGTGGCGATTGGGTTCTATCACAACTAATCTCAGACAGAACAGATATCAGCAACTTACTGATTCTTTAGCAGGTCGTGGCCGAAACGGACGTAGGGGTATGAAGGTGCGTTACCGTGGAAAGAAAGTACCGGTGCGTCCTCGTATCTTGGCACGTGGTTTGCGCATGCGACAGGGCGACCTTTATTCTATAGATAAGTTGCGCGAGAGTCAGGATAACCTGGCACAACTGGGAATCTTTAGTCAGTTGGATTTTGCACTTACCCCAAGAGATACCATGCCAACCTGCGACATTCTTGATTTAACCATTGACGCAACACTTGATAAACCTTTAAGTGCTGAACTTGAGGTGGATATGCGTACCAAGAGTAATGGCCAGATAGGTCCTTCACTTGATTTTGGCATCTCAAAGAAGAATGTGTTCCGTGGAGGCGAAACCTTCTCGGTGAACATGAATGGTTCTTATGAGTGGCAAACCCAGAAAGCACCAGGCGAGAGTGCTTCAAAGGTAAACTCTTATGAAGTAGGACTTACTGCAACCTTGGATTTTCCTCGCATTGTGTTCCCTGGCATCAAGATGTCTCGTTCAAGGTATCCACGTCATACCTTGTTCAAGTTAGGTGTAAATGAATTGCATCGTGCAGGTTTCTTTGATTTGCTGTCGTTTACAGGCGAAGCTACCTATACCTGGCAGAATACTCCTACCAAACGATATTCGTATTCTCCATTGCGTCTTACCTATAGTAAACTGCAGAGCACTACAGCCCGATTCGACAGTATTATGACTGCCAACAAGTCTTTGTTCCTCAGTATGAACGACCAGTTTATACCTGCCATGTCGTTTACCTATACTTATGATAATACAGCAACAGTGGGCCGAAAGTCGCATATCTGGTGGCAAACCACGGTAACAGAAAGTGGTAACCTGCTGTCGGGAATCTATGCGATTGCGGGTAATAAGTTCAATGAGCAGAACAAGCGATTTTTCAATAATCCATACGCACAGTTCTTCAAGGTGACTACCGATTTCAGGAAAACCTTCCAACTTTCAGAGGGCACTCAGCTGGCAACACGTGTGATGGCAGGTCTTGCCTATGCCTACGGAAACAGTAGTGTTATTCCATACAGTGAACAGTTCTATGTAGGTGGTGCCAATAGTATCCGTGCTTATACCGTGCGTGCCATTGGTCCTGGTAAATACCATAAAGAGGGTTCTTCTTTCATGGATCAGACAGGTGATTTCAAGTTCGAGGCAAATGCCGAGTACCGATTTAACCTAACAGGTAGTTTGAATGGTGCCTTCTTCCTGGATGCCGGTAACGTGTGGTTGCTAAGAAAAGATGAACAGCGTCCTGGTGCCGAGTTTACCCTGGGTGGATTCTTGAATCAGTTGGCATTGGGTACTGGATTGGGTTTGCGATACGACATGGATTTCCTGGTGCTTCGTTTGGATTTGGGTATTGCCCTTCACAATCCATACGATACGGGTAAAAAAGGATATTACAATATTCCAAAGTTCAAGGATAACATGAGCCTGCACTTCGCTATTGGTTATCCTTTCTAAATAAGAGAATTGAAAAACTATAAATATTAAAGAATTATGAAACCTACATTATTTCTCCTTGCTGCAGGAATGGGAAGCCGCTATGGTGGCTTGAAGCAGTTAGATGGTCTGGGCCCAAATGGCGAGACCATTATGGATTATTCAATCTTTGATGCCATCCGTGCTGGATTTGGCAAGATTGTATGGGTTATCCGTAAGGATTTCGAAGAGCAATTCCGCACTCAGATTTTGGCAAAATACGAAGGTAAGGTAGCTTGCGAACTTTGTTTCCAGAGTATTGATGCTTTGCCAGAAGGTTTTAGTTGTCCAGAAGGTCGTGTTAAACCATGGGGTACTAACCATGCCGTATTGATGGGTAAGGATGTTATCAAGGAACCTTTCTGTGTAATCAACTGCGATGATTTCTATAACCGTGATGCTTTCATGGTAATTGGTAAGTATCTGAGCGAGTTGCCAGATGATGCCAAGGGTCAGTATGCCATGGTTGGTTTCCGTGTTGCAAACACCTTGTCAGAGAATGGTACCGTTAGCCGTGGTATTTGCTCAAAAGACGAGAATGGTAACCTTACTACCTGTGTAGAGTGTACCAAGATTGCTCGTGTAGAGGGTAAGGTAGCCTACCGCAAGGACAACAAGGAAGATGGCGAGTGGATCAATGTGGATGACAATACTCCTGTAAGTATGAATATGTGGGGCTTTACTCCAGATTATTTCGAATATAGTGAGGCCTATTTCAAGGAGTTCCTGTCTGATCCAAAGAACATGGAGAACCTGAAGTCAGAGTTCTTTATTCCTTTGATGGTTAACAAACTGATTACCGAAGGTACTGCTACCTGCAAAGTATTGGATACAACCTCTAAGTGGTTTGGCGTAACCTATGCCGAGGATCGTCCAGAAACAGTTGCTCGCATTCAGTCTTTGGTTGAGGCTGGTGAATATCCAGAAAAACTGTTCTAATTATAGACGATGGACAATTTGGGCGAAGCCAACAGACAACGGTCTTCTTTGCGGATGACAAGCGCGTAGCGCAGACCGTTGTCTGTTGTCTGTAGTCAGTTGTCCTTAACCCCTTAAACCTCTTAAACCGAAGCGACTCTACAGTTTTGTCTTCAGGAATGCTCCCGTGAAACTATTCTCACATTGAGCAATGGTTTCGGGTGTGCCTGCTGCTACCAGGTTTCCTCCCTTGTCTCCACCATCAGGACCAAGGTCAATCACCCAGTCGGCACACTTAATCACATCCATGTTGTGTTCAATTACCAAAATGCTGTGTCCACGTTCAATAAGAGCATCAAATGCCTTCATCAAACGTTTGATATCATGGAAATGCAATCCGGTAGTTGGCTCGTCAAATATAAATAAGGTGTGATTCTTTCTATCTTGACTTAGGTAATAGGCCAGTTTTACGCGCTGGTTTTCACCACCCGACAAGGTGCTGCTGCTCTGTCCTAATTTTATATATCCCAATCCCACATCCTGCAGAGGCTTCAGTAAATGGCAGATTCTTTTCTGCTTATGTTCGGTAAAGAATTCTATTGCCTGGTTTACAGTCATGTTCAGAATGTCGTAGATGTTCTGTCCATGGAAACGAACTTCCAGAATTTCATCCTTAAAGCGGTGTCCATGGCAGCTTTCGCATTCCAGTACTAGGTCGGCCATGAACTGCATCTCTACGGTAGTAGTACCTTCTCCCTTACATTCCTCGCAGCGTCCACCTTCGGTGTTGAACGAGAAGTGTGCAGGTGTAAAGCCCATCTGTTCGCTCAGAGGCTGTGCTGCCATCAACTTCCTTATTTCATCATATGCCTTCAGGTAGGTAACAGGATTGCTTCGGGTACTTTTGCCAATAGGGTTCTGGTCTACCATTTCTACAGTACCTATCTGATCCATATCGCCTTCAAGGCCAGTATGTTCGCCAGGTCGGTCGCAGGTGTCGCCAAAGTGCCGCTTCAGTGCTAGATACAGAATATCACGCACCAGGGTACTCTTTCCGCTACCACTCACACCCGTAACCACAGTCATGGTGTTCAGGGGAAATTGCACGTTAATGCCTTTCAGATTGTTCTGGCGCGCACCTTTCACGGTAATACTCTTGTTCCAGGGACGTCGTGAGGTAGGAACTTCTATTTCCTCTTCTCCCAGAAGATAACGCACGGTATAGCTGTCCGAATCCTTCTGCAAGTCGCTCATGTCTCCTTCGTAAACAATTTCACCACCCAGTCGTCCGGCATTAGGACCTATATCAATAATATAGTCGGCTTTGCGGATGATGTCTTCATCATGCTCTACCACCACAACGGTGTTACCCAGTTGCTGCAACTGCCTTAGCACTTTTACCAGTTTGTCGGTGTCTCGGCTATGAAGACCAATGCTTGGTTCGTCAAGAATATAAAGACTTCCTACCAGGCTGCTGCCTAAGGAAGTTGCCAGGTTGATGCGCTGGCTCTCGCCGCCCGAAAGACTGTTGCTCAGTCGGTTAAGAGTAAGGTACTGCAAGCCTACATCACAAAGGAATTGTATTCTGCTGTTGATTTCAGTCAGCAAACGTTTGGCAATTTGTGCTTCATGCTCATCTAGTTGCAGATTGTCAAAGAAGCGTTTCAACTCGTATATTGGCAGTTCTACTAGGTCGGTAATGCTTCGTCCGTCAATCTTTACATAGGTAGCCTCCTGTTTCAAGCGGGTGCCATAGCAGGTAGGACACACGGTTTTTCCGCGGTAGCGTGCCATCATCACACGATACTGAATCTTGTATTGATTCTCTTTTACGAAATCAAAGAAAGCATCTATGCAGCAATCAGTAACCTGCTTGCCTTTCCATGTTCCATGCCACAGCAGGTTTAGCTCGTCGCGGTTCAGGTCATAGTAAGGTTTGAAGATGTCGAACTGATAATTTACGGTTTGTCGGATGAAGTATTTCAGCCATTCACCCATCTTGTCACCACGCCAGCAAACCACTGCACCATCGTGAACACTCAGCGAACGGTCGGGGATAACCAGTCCTTCGTCAATACCCATGATCTTGCCAAATCCTTCACAAGTAGGGCAGGCACCCATAGGAGAATTGAACGAGAACATCTGGTCGGATGGTTCTTCAAAAGTCATGCCATCGGCTTCAAAGCGTGTAGAGAATTCATGTGTAATGCCAGCAGGCAGAATGCGCAGCACACAGGTTCCATGTCCTTCAAAGAAAGCCGTTTCTGCAGCATCTTCCAATCTGCTAAGACCTTCTTTTCCCATGTCGATGCTAAGTCGCGATACTACCAGATACACCCCTTCGGCACTCAGAACATCGGTTTTGTTTTCTTGCAGATAATCCTCTATGCGCATCACCTCGCCCTTAACCTCAATTCGTGCAAAGCCTTGCTGTAGGTCTATTTCCAGTTGTTTTTGCAATGTGCGTCCTTCCTGAAGGTGAATAGGTGCCAGTACCAGATAGCGTGTTCCTGCGGCATACTGCTGCAGGCATTCTATCAGGTCGGCAGTGGTGTGACGCTTTACCAAAGCTCCGCTGATGGGTGAGTAGGTCTTTCCAATTCGGGCATATAGCAGGCGCAGATATTCATAGATTTCGGTAGAGGTTCCTACGGTAGAACGTGGGTTTCTGCTGCTTACTTTCTGTTCAATGGCAATGGCAGGAGGAATACCCTCGATAAAGTCGCACTCGGGTTTGCTCAATCTGCCAAGGAACTGGCGTGCATAGCTTGAAAGACTTTCCACATAGCGTCGTTGGCCTTCGGCATACAGTGTATCGAATGCCAGTGATGATTTTCCCGAGCCCGAAAGTCCTGTAATCACCACAAACTTATTTCGTGGAATATCCACCGAGATGTTCTTCAGGTTATTCACCTTGGCACCTCTAATACGTATAAAGTCAGTCTTTGCCATCGATTCAATTATTTCAAACTGCGAAGATAGTGAAAAAAGTAAAGGTTTAAAAGTTTAAAGGTTTAAAAGTTAAAAAAGTCAACGAGTCAACAAGTCAACGAGTGGTCGCCTTGGACGAAGTCATAGACGCAGAGACGCAAAGTCTGTAGTCCGTTGTCTGTTGGCTTCGCCCAAATTGGCCATCGTCTCGGCATAGCTCAAACAAGTTTGGCTCTGCTCTCGTCTCAGACCAATTTTGTCCGTTGTCTGTTGTCTGTAGTCCGTAGTCTGTTGTCTGTTGTCTGTTGTCCAATGATACTATTTTGCCCATTCCTTGCTCAATTCCTTCAAAAGTTTTGCCTCTATTTTATAATGTGTTATCTTTGTAAGGCAATAAAACTAAATAAAATAAGATATCATGAAAAGAATCATTCAGAAAGCCATGGTGCTGATGCTGTGTTTGGCAGCAGGCATGCCAGTACAAGCACAGAATGTGCACATCTCTACTTCCACCACTTCGTTGGTGTTGCAAGCACCTAAGGGAGGCGACCTTACCTGTGCTTATTATGGCGACAAACTTAACGAATCCGAGTTAGAAAGTATGCTTTCGGCAGGAGCCAGCAAGCGTAAGGCTTATCCTGTCTATGGCATGGAAACAGTTGCCGAAACCGCTTTGGCTGTGGTGCATGCAGATGGTAACATGACACTGCAGATGCAGGTAGAGGATGTGAGCAGCAAGGTAAATAGCGTAAATGGCTCAAAGGTTACTACCATTCGCCTGAAGGACAAGGTTTATCCTTTCACCGTGAATGTGAACTATCGCACATACCCTGATAAGGAGATTATTGAAACATGGACAGATATGAGCCACGAGGAAAAAGGCATTGTTACCCTAAACCAGTTTGCATCAGGTGGTTTGCCTATTCGTGTGGGTAATGTTCATGTAAGTCATCTGGCTGGTAGCTGGGCTAATGAAGGGCGTGTAATCGAGGAACCTCTTGAACGTGGCATGTTGGTGATTAAGAACAAGGATGGCGTTCGTAACTCACACACCTCACATGCCGAGGTAATGATTTCGCTCGATGGAAAAGGGCAGGAGAACAGCGGTCGTGTAATCGGTGCTGCACTTTGCTACAGCGGTAATTTCAAGCTGCGTTTCGATACCGGTGATGAAGATTACCACTGGTTCCTGGCAGGCATCAACGAGGAAAATTCTGCCTATCACCTTAAAAGATACGAGGTGTTTACCACACCCGTTCTGGCACTTACCTATAGCCACGAGGGTATGAGTGGTGTGAGCCGTAACTTTCACAACTGGGCTCGCAAATACAAGCTGGCACATGGCGACAAGCTTCGCAAGATCTTGCTGAACAGCTGGGAAGGTGTTTACTTTGATATCAACGAGGCAGGCATGGATCAGATGATGGCCGATATTGCCAGCATGGGTGGTGAACTGTTTGTTATGGATGATGGCTGGTTTGGTGCCAAGTATCCTCGTAACAACGACTCATCTTCATTAGGAGATTGGGTGGTAGATACCCGCAAGTTGCCTCATGGCATTAATGGATTGCTGGATAGTGCACGCAAGCACGGCGTGAAGTTTGGTATCTGGATTGAGCCCGAAATGGCAAATACCGTGAGCGAACTATACGAAAAGCATCCTGAATACATCATTAAACCTACCAATCGCGAACCAAACCAGGGTCGTGGTGGCACACAGGTAGTGCTGGATTTGGGTAACCCCGAGGTGCGCAGCTTGATAATCGATATGGTTGATACCCTGATGACCAAATACCCCGAGATTGATTACATCAAGTGGGATGCCAATGCATCAGTGATGAACCACGGTTCACAGTATCTTACTAAGGATAATCAGAGTCATCTTTATATTGAGTATCATCGTGGTTTCCAGGCAGTTTGCCAAAGCATCCGCGCCAAGTACCCTGATCTAACCATTCAGGCATGTGCCAGCGGTGGCGGTCGTGCCAATTATGGTGTGTTGCCTTATTTTGATGAGTTCTGGGTGAGTGATAATACCGATGCACTTCAGCGTGTTTACATGCAGTGGGGAACCAGCTATTTCTTCCCTGCCATGGCCATGGCAAGCCATATCAGTGCAGCGCCAAACCATCAAACATTCCGTACCATTCCTATGAAGTATCGTATTGATGTGGCAATGAGTGGACGTTTGGGTATGGAGATTCAGCCAAAGAACATGACCGAGGAAGAAAAGAACCTTTGCAAGAATGCCATCAGTGAGTATAAGCAGATTCGCGACATTGTGCAGTTGGGTGACATCTACCGTTTGCAGTCGCCTTACGAAAACAAGGGTGTGGCAAGCTTGATGTATGTAACACCTCAGAAGAACCGTGCCGTGTTCTATTGGTGGAAGACCGAAACCTTTGTTGACATGCACGTGCCACGTATTCCTATGGCAGGACTTGATCCAAATAAGACTTACAGGGTGCACGAGTTGAATCGTATCGATGACACACCACTTAGCTTCGAGGGTAAAACCTTCAGTGGTGCCTTCTTGATGAACAATGGCCTTGACATTCCTTTAGAGCATAACCTGGATTGGAACAAGCGCCTTCCTTTTGCCAGCCGAGTGCTGTATCTGGAAGAAGCGAGATGATAACGGACTACAGACAACGGACAACAGACAACAGACTAATAAAAATGCGGGGAGAAATCCTCGCATTTTTTTATGTATCTCTATACTCCGAAAAAACGGGCAATGAATTCTGCGGGAGTAACAACTTCTGGCAGTTTTGGATAATGCTTTAGATTACCAGTAACCAAGAATGAATCCTCTCGCGAGAGGGATATCTCAAGAAACACTCTGTCATCTTCGTCGGGCATGGCCTCGGCAAATGGAGTCCTATCTTCGTGGATGCCATTTTTCTTGATATAATTCAAAAGTTCATCTATATCTTTTTTAGGAAACTTGAATTTTTTACGGAAAAGAACATCTTCATACTCTGCCATAATCTCCTCGTTGTATAAAGCAACAATTTCCCCATTGAACAAAAGTTTAAATATTCGTTCAGTGGGGGATGTGTCATTGTGAGTGAGAAGGGCAGAAACCCAAACATTGGTGTCTATTACAGCGTAGATCATTTTGCTAACCTTGCTTTACGTTCTGCACGTGCCTGGCGAATCTCCTCATTAATCTCTTCGAGCGTCATCTCGGGTTCATTGCGATTTACAGACTGACGTATGTTTTGAAATGCTTTCAAAGCTCTTGCCCCTGGTGTTTCTTCTGTAGTTGAGATGTTAAACGGAATGCTCTGAGTGCGAACAACGGCATTGACAAATATGTTAATGGCCGTGTTAGCGCTCATTCCAAACTTGTTGCATAATTCGTCAAAACGACTCTTCATCTGTGAGTCGAGACGTACTGTCATTGCTGATTGTGGCATAATATTATGTATTTATGGTGGCACATTGACATCTTTATGACTGCAAAGATAACCACTTTTTCTAAAAGACAAGCAAAGTATATATATAAAACGAATGAATATCTTCAATTTTTATAATC
>JAGHTY010000018.1 GCA_018065125.1 Candidatus Minthousia equi | reverse complement strand
TCTTTCTGCTATCAAAGTTCACAGGTGCCGCGGCACGTCTGTATCTGGTGTGCCTGGTGCTGCAGCAGGTGGTGTTCGATGAAATGGGGGTGCCCTACATCCTCACTGCCATAGGAACGCTGCTGCTTATATGGTTGTACACCCGCCAAAGTGGCATCAAGACATTGGTGTGGACAGATACGCTGCAAACCGTCTGCATGATCATTACCATCCTGCTGATTGTTATCAAGGCAGCAGATATGCTAGGAATGGATTTTGGCGAAACGGTTTCGGCCATCTGGAACGATAGTCACAGTCGTGTTTTCGAGATGAGCGACTGGGCATCAAGGCAGAATTTCTGGAAGCAGTTCCTAAGTGGATTCTTCATCGTGATAGTGATGACAGGATTAGATCAAGACATGATGCAGAAAAACCTTACCTGCAAGAACCTGCGTGCCGCACAGAAAGACATGTGCCTGTCGGGCATCTTGTTCACCCCACTTAACCTGCTGGTTCTTAGCATGGGTGTGCTGATGACCATGCTTTATGCACAGGCAGGCATGGAGTGTCCTCAGGCAGGCGACAACCTGCTGACCAACTTCATAGGGCAAGGATTAATGGGACAGGCAGTACTGGTGTTTTTTACCATTGGCATCATTGCCTCGGCCTTCTCAAGTGCCGATTCGGCCATGACAGCACTCACCACCAGTTTCTGCATCGACATACTGAATATTGAGAAAAAAGAACAGCATAGGCAAGAACAAATGCGCAAATGGGTGCATCTGGGTATGATGGTAATCTTTGTACTGTTTCTGCTGGCATTCAAGGCCATTGGCAACAATAGCATGATCGATGCCATCTACACCATTGCCAGCTACACCTACGGACCATTGCTGGGATTGTTTGCCTTTGGCATCTTTACCCGCAGGCATCCACGCGACAAGTTTGTGCCTTTCATCGCCATTGCAAGCCCTGTTATCTGTTACATAACAGAGGTAACAGTAAAGCACTTCACGGGTTACACCTTTGGCTATGAAATGCTAATGCTAAACGGAGCACTAACGTTCCTGGGCTTGTCCGTTGTCTGTTGTCCATTGTCTGTTGTCTACAAAAATAAAGAAAAATGATAGTTTGCATTGCCGAGAAACCTAGTGTGGCAAAGGACATTGCCAATGTGCTTGGTGCCCGCACCATGCGCGACGGATACATAGAAGGTAACGGATACCAGGTTACCTGGACCTTTGGACACCTATGTGAACTGAAGGAACCACATGAATACACACCTAACTGGAAGGCGTGGAGCCTAAGTTCACTGCCTATGATACCACCTCGCTTTGGCATCAAGCTGAAGAACGACAAGGGTATTATCAAGCAGTTCAACACCATTCAGGAACTGATGCAGAAAGCAGATGGCATTATTAACTGTGGTGATGCCGGACAGGAAGGAGAACTGATTCAGCGCTGGGTGATGCAGAAAGCGGGTGCCAAGTGCCCCGTGAAGCGTCTGTGGATTTCGTCGCTAACCGAGGAAGCAATTCGTGATGGCTTTCAGCAGCTGAAAGACCAATCTGAATACCAGTCGCTTTACGAGGCAGGATTGAGTCGTGCCATTGGCGACTGGACACTGGGTATGAATGCCACCCGCCTCTATACCCTGAAATACGGGCAGAACCGCCAGGTGCTGTCGATAGGACGTGTGCAGACACCCACCCTGGCACTTATCGTAAAACGTCAACAAGAGATAGAGAACTTTGTGCCCGAAGCCTACTGGGAACTGAAGACCGTTTACCGCGAAACCACCTTCAGCGCCACAAAGGGGCGCTTTGGCAGTGAAGAGGAAGGACGACAATTCCTTGAAACGGTAAAGAACAGCGATTTCACCGTTACCGACATCACTACCAAGAAAGGTGCAGAGGCACCTCCCCGCCTTTTCGACCTTACCTCACTGCAGGTAGAGTGCAACAGGAAATTTGGTTACTCGGCCGATCAGACACTGACTTTGATTCAGTCGCTCTACGAAAAGAAATTCACCACCTACCCCCGTGTAGATACCACTTTCCTGAGCGATGACATTTACCCCAAATGCCCTACCATACTGGCAGGGTTAAAGAACTATGCCCCATTGGTAGCACCGCTTTCTGGAAAGAAGCTTGCCAAGAGCAAGAAGGTGTTCGACAGCAGCAAGGTAACCGACCACCATGCCATTATCCCTACGGGGGTGCCTGCCATGAACCTGAGCGACATGGAGCGCAGGGTGTACGACCTGATTGCACGCCGCTTCATCGCAGTATTCTACCCCGATTGCAAGTTCTCTACCACCACCGTATTGGGAGAGGTAGAGAAAGTGGGATTTAAAACCAGCGGCAAGCAGATTCTTGACGAAGGATGGCGTGTGGTATTTGCCAAGACAGAGCAGCAAGACGAGGAAAAGCAAGATGACGAAGAACGCACACTTCCGCTTTTCACAAAGGGAGAAACCGGTCCTCATGTGCCCGATCTGCAGCAAAAATGGACAAGCCCACCCAAGCCATACACCGAGGCAACCCTGCTGCGTGCCATGGAAACGGCAGGCAAGTCGGTAGAAGATGAAGAACTGCGCGATGCACTGAAGGAAAACGGCATTGGTCGCCCTTCAACCCGTGCTGCCATCATCGAAACCCTGTTCAAGCGCAAGTACATCCGCAAGGAAAAGAAAACCCTGTGGGCCACTCCTACAGGCGTAGAACTCATTGGCCTTATCCGTGAAGAACTGCTGAAGAGTGCCGAGCTTACAGGTATCTGGGAAAAGAAGCTAAGACAGATAGAAAGTCATGAATACGAGGCACGCACCTTCCTTGAAGAACTGAAGCAGATGGTTACCGAGATAGTGCACACCGTGCTGGCCGATACCAGCAACCGCCGTGTGAGCGTGATGACCGAGGAACAGGCAAAGCCCAAGAAACGCCCTGGCAAGGCAGCATCTGCCACCAGTGCTGCACCCAAGCCAAAGCCTAAGACACCTGCCCCTGCTGCACAGGCACTGGTGCCAAACGATAGCATCATTGGCAATCCCTGCCCCGTTTGCGGAAAAGGCACCATCATTAAGGGGCACTCGGCCTATGGATGCTCTGACTGGAAAACTGGCTGTAAGTTTGTATTGCCTTTTGTAACCCAGGAAAAATGAAGATAGTAGTAGCCTTCGATTCGTTCAAGGGATGCCTCACTGCTACCGAAGCATGCCAGGCAGCTGCCTTAGGGTGCCCTGCCAGTGCCCAGGTGGTGCAGGTTCCCCTCTCGGATGGAGGAGAAGGACTAACC
>JAGHTY010000173.1 GCA_018065125.1 Candidatus Minthousia equi | reverse complement strand
CCCTTCGTGAGGTATGGATACCGTATCAGTTTGGTATCTGTACCTTTTTTGTTGCTCCGATGTAGAACCGTTGCAGAACCGTGCCTAGTCTTAGCTATAGGTAGTGTTTGGAGAGGATTTCAGTACATCTGCGTACATTTGCGAACGTTTTCGTACATTAGCGTACATGGTATCAAAATAACGCTGCTTCTGCCTTCGTATAATAAATTTGGCAAGAAATCGTGTTTTTAAATAATTTTTTCTAAGGTCTCTGTTACCTTCGCCCATGTCTGTTGTCTGTAGTCTGTTGGCTTCGCCGAAATTGACCATCGCATTGCTTACCTCGGCTTCGCCTCCCACAGCGACCGTTGGTTCGGCATAGCTCAAACAAGTTTGGCTCTGCACTCGTCTCAGGCCAATTTTGTCCGTAGTCTCAATATTGGTTCCGTGGGCAGCGTAATATTGTTTCGTCCGCAGCGGAAGGAAATTCCGTGGGCATGCACTTTCTCATGTGTCTCTCCACTTTCAAAATGCAGACATGCAGCCATTGCCGACATATATTTCTATAACTATATATTTTATTTTAGTATAACATATACTGCTATTGGGATACTACTATGTAGTGTATGTATATATACAAAAAATAATATATATTGAAAAACACCGTCGGCAATGGCTGCATGTCTGCATTTTACGTACTACCTCAATCTTGTTGACTCGTTGACTTGAAGAAAAACATGAGATATTCCTTCGGAGACTCGATTGGTGTTCGATTGGAGGTTGTATGGCGTTCGATTCTAGAATCGAACGCCATACAATTATTATATCTCTTAAAAGGTATAGCTAAAGCTTGCAACAAGCTGACGAGGACGAAGAATATAGATGTCATCATACATGTTGATGCCATCCTGGGTGCGAAGGACATAGCTCTGTGAATTAGCCATGTTTGTGCATTTGATGCCAGCCGACACCTTCTTGTGCTTATAGGTTAGCGAACTGTTTAGCAAGATGAAGTCCTTGTATTGCCCAGGGGCAAGCTGGTTCTTTGAGTAATCGGCAATCAGCGAGAGCTGGACCCTTCCGAACAGGAAGGTTGTCTCGGCCTTTCCTCTGTGCAGCCACAGTGAGCTTCCATGCTTTATGTGCGAGTTGATAGATTGCCAGAACAAATCCACACTCAGGAACTTTGTAGGAATCATGGCCACGCCGCCCATCAGGGAATAGGTGGCTGAGGTTGATTGGTGCAGGTTTCCCTGCAGGTACTGCATGAAGCTGCTCACACCTGTCGAGGCGGTAAAGTTCAGGTTAGTGTGCCAGAAATCCATCAGCTTGCCCACATTCAGCGAAGCAGCAAAGCTTTCCAGGCTGTTATCCTGCTTCACACTGGTATAAACCTGCCTGGTGCCTATGAAGTCGTAGCCAGCAATCAGGTTGCTACGGGTGTGGCTGTAGCTAACCGTGCTTCTCACAAAGAGGCTGTGGTAAGGGTTTCTGTATATCACATTGGCCAATGCCTGGGTCAGCCTGCGGTCTAGTGGCTCGTCTGCACCCTTCCTTATCATCGTATTGCTTGAGAAGTACAGGGCATGGCTATAGTCGCGCAGCGACGTTATGTTCCTTGCATGTGATGCCGATGCCTGTACCGAAAGCATGTTTGATGCACGCCAGAACCATGAAAATGCAGGATTTAGCAAAAGGTAAGAATGATTCTTGCTTGCCTCATCCTCGGTATGCTTTAGCAGCAATGCCTGCAGGGGCAGGCTGAAATTCAGCGTGTGCTTTTCTCCCTTCAACTCGTATCCTGGCGTTATGCCTACCTGCCCAGAAAGATGGTTCCATCCATAATGATACTGCTGTGAAGGGAAATAGTCAGGAGCATCGTGCAGATTGCTGCCCTGCATGTCCCAATCCAGGGTTGCAAGATACTTCAACGAGAGCATACCCCTACCCAGCTTCATGGTGTGGCTCAAGGTGTTATTGGTAGAGAAGTTTCTCTCATTCCTGTCTTGCCTGAAGGGAGCATCCTGTCCTTCGAACTCTGCCCACTGGGGGGCATTCACAAAGCTGGTGGTTGACTTCAGCGTGTAAAAATGCCCGTTCTTCTCCCACGTCATGTCCAGGGCATTGCGCAAGCTAAGCGAAGGGGTATGAAATCTTTCGGTAACGTCATTACTGCCCGACAACAACGTGCGTGCCTTGTCCCAGCTGGCAGACACGCTCAGGCTGTTGTCTATGTATGCCTTGCTGGCATTGCGGTTGAAGTCTGCCTGTACATTTGCACTGCGTGCATGGCGGTGCAGGTCGTGCACGCGGGTTATGACCAGTGGGTTTTCCTGGTCGGTTCCGAATACCGTCACGTTTTCGTGGCTGGCGTTGTCCTGCTCGTCAAGCCAGTGCAGGTTTACCTTCAGCTGGTCATCGTCCGACAGCTTTATCAGCTTGTTGGCCGTAGCCACCCACGAAGTGTTGAAGTGCGTGTATTCGCCTACCGTCTGTGGGGCGGCATTCATCGACGCAGAGAGCAAGGATGGGGAGCCAGAGCCTCCGCCCAGTTCCTCTACCTCGTGCGATAGGGTCTTTCCGGTATCGTTGGTCTTCAGCGTGTACATCTCCTGCCCCTTGCCTCCTACCACCAGGCTGGTTATCTCGGCCAGCCACAGCAGCTTGTCCTCGCTGGCTCCTGCCTGCAGTGCTGCCGTGCCAACGGGACGAAGGCGGCGGTCTCTCTTCAGGATGATGTTCATGGCTGCCTCGTCGGGCGTGCTCACTTCCCTGAGCACCTTCTTTGGCTGATGCCTTTCAAGCACCTGGATGCTCTGCACGGCATCCGAGGGAATACCTTCGGTGGCAATGTTGTATCGCCTGCCCAGCAGGTCCATACCTTCAATATAGAACTTGTTTATCTTCTTTCCCATGTAGGAAATCTCGCCCGTGGCAGCCACCTCTACGCCTGGCAGTCGCTTGATGACGTCGCCCAGCTGCGTGTCCTGGCTGCGCTTGATGGCATTCACGCTATAGGTTATGGTATCGCCCCTCTGCATGATGATATCCGACTTCACCACCACTTCTTTCAGGTTTATGCCTTCCTCGTGCATGGTGATGTTTAGGGTGCTGCTTCGGTTAGGCAGGCGCCTTACTACCGACCGGTAACCCATCAGTTTATAAGAAACCATGATGCTGTCGCCTGCATATTTAAAGGTGGTATTATAATTGCCACCAGCATCCGAGATAGCAAACGCCAGCATCATGCGCCCTTGCATGTCGGTTACGGTACACACCACGTCGGATATGGCAGTACCCTTTCCCTGTTGCGTGATCCTGCCCTGCAGGGTGGTCTGTGCTGCGCTGTCATGCAGGAGGAATGACAGCAGTGCCATTACTATACAAAGTCTTCTCATAACTTAATAGAACTCTATGGGGTTGTAGGGACGAATGTCTGCAATACTGGTCTTCACGGGTACCGAGGTGGTAAACTTTCCTGAACTTAGGAACTGTTGTTTTAGGTTCACCTCTTTCTTTTCCTTTAGTTTCAGGAATTTCTCACGCTTGGTAGTAAACATATCACTCAAGCCGCATTCCTTAACAGCACTTTCATTATTCATAATGGCAAAGGCATTGAAAAAGAACTCGCCCTTGGCATCTTCGGCCTTTAGGATAAGTCCTGGTAATCCACATAGTTTCCAAGGGCCTTCGCTCACAGGCACTTCGGGGGTGAACCACACCCGCCATGTTCTGCCAGCATACTGCCCTTCGGCATACATACATTGGTGTTCAAGTATTGTCTGGATAGAATCAGAACGTACACTCCAGTTAAACTGAGGTTTATCCTGTGTGTAATAGTAAAACTCTACAATACCCGTATATTCAACATTT
This sequence comes from Candidatus Minthousia equi, assembly GCA_018065125.1. Taxonomy (GTDB): domain Bacteria; phylum Bacteroidota; class Bacteroidia; order Bacteroidales; family Bacteroidaceae; genus Minthousia; species Minthousia equi. The sequence continues at coordinate 1,448 of JAGHTY010000173.1, read as the reverse complement.
AGAATCTTACCTCTCTCGGGATGATTTTTATACAGGCGCAGACCATTTGAATAATAGTTGCCAACCTTCTTTAATGCAGCATTATAATCTTCAACCAGAATCTCATAGTTTTTTGTTTTCAGAGAAACTAAAGAATCAAACAAAAACTGGGCATATTCTTCGTATTTAGAAAGCCCATCCTTGCACACGTGTAGCACAGCTGCGTATTTATCAAAATTGTCGCGAGCTAAGGTATCGGGCATATATTTGTGTGAATACATCACACGCATATAACTCACACCTAAAGTATCTCGATGAGATCTCTTAAAGGTTGATCCTGGAGGTGCAATCCAATCTTGTGCAAAGCTGTGAGCCGTAAAGAACAAAAGTAAGATTGTAAGCAGTTTCTTCATATTGCAAAGGTAGTAATAGTTCTAATTTTCTAAGTTCTTTGCAGCCAAAAAACTGCAAAGAACTAACAGTTTCCTAGTCAACTGGAGTTGCTGGACCAGCGCAATTCAAAGCACTAAGAATTGCAGGTAGTCTTTCCAGCTCTTCATCTGTCCAAAAATCAGTATCTGTATAGACAATGATTCCACATGTAGTAACAATGTGTGTAGGGTATGCATTGCATGTAAGCACCGAGCACACTCCAATCATGAAAGATACTAAAAACTTTTTCATTTTAATTTGTTTGTTAATGGGTTAATAAATATGTTTGGTTCTCAATCTCTAATTGTACATATATGTTTCTTTAAAACAGTTATAAATAATGCATCCGAAATGATTTCACAGTGCAAAATTACGAAATAAAACAATACCCTGTATGCAAACAATGTGTACAGGATATGTACAGACGATTTTTACACACACTTAATAATCAACACGATACAAAATCAAGAAAATAAAAATGTGTACACGATGACCCCAATCAGAACATTTTGCGCACTTCAGAGTGAAATAACTACTGTACTGCCAACACCTTATCTAAGCTCTATACCTTGCGACTTGTTGACTCTTATCTCCTCCCTTTAAGGGTTTCTGTCCCCCGGTAACGGGGGAACCGAAGGGGGTATAAAGACTATTGAGGTTGGGAGGGTCTCTATAACCCTTCACGCCTAACATCCTAGACCTTTCAGTCCTAACGTCCTAGACCCTTCGGGCTAAAGGTCTAGGACCCTAAAATGCCCTTTTCACAGTATAGCCACATTTGTTTTTTTTGATACCATGTACGCTAATGTACGAAAACGTTCGCAAATGTACGCAGATGTCCTGAAATCCTCTCCTAACACTACCTATAGCTAAGACTAGGCACGGTTCTGCAACGGTTCTACATCGGAGCAACAAAAGAGGTACAGATACCGCAAAGATACGGTATCCATACCTCACGAAGGGATTATTTGTTAGAATACATATCCCACAGACAAGCACAATGTGTTATGAGTTTTATTGGCTATATAATCTGTTAG
>JAGHTY010000009.1 GCA_018065125.1 Candidatus Minthousia equi | reverse complement strand
AGTAAACGGTTGTGTTTAACAAGTCAACAAGTGGTCGCCTTCGGCTCTAGATTATGGAGTTCGAGAAGTTAAAACCTCCCCCTACTAAGGGGAGGTTTCTTTAAACTTTTAAAACTCTTAAACCTTTATTAATCTTCAATTTCGTTCTCGTCTTCTAACGAGTGGAAACTGCTTCCGTCAAAACAGTGTGTACAAACCTTACCCTTAGGCAATCCGATTGCTTCAATCAAAGTTTCAAGTGAACTGAACTTTAATGATGAAAGGTTCAAACGCTTGCGGATTTCCTCAACCATACGCTCGTATTCTGGAGTGCCAGTAGTAGCATATTTTTCAAGATTCTTGTTGGCATCACCTTCAAATTCTTGAATGAGGCGACGGGTAATCAATTCCATGTCGCTCTTAGAAGATGTGAAGTTGATGAAAGGGCAACCATAAATCAGTGGAGGACAAGAAATACGCATGTGTACCTCCTTAATGCCTGAATCAAAAAGAACCTTTGTGTTGTCACGTAACTGTGTACCACGAACAATACTGTCGTCACAGAAAACAACTCGTTTGTTCTTCAGCATGTCAACATTGTGAATCAGTTTCATCTTAGCTACCAAGTTACGCATGCTCTGGTTACTTGGGGTAAATGAGCGTGGCCAGGTAGGAGTGTACTTGGAAATGGCGCGCTGGTAAGGAACGCCATGACCAGAAGCATAGCCTAAAGCCATACCAACACCAGAATCAGGAATTCCGCAGGCACAATCTACTTCGGTCTTATCGGTTTTACCCATCACATCGCCAATGGCATTGCGAACTACTTCTACATTCTTGTTCTCGTAGCTACTGGTAGGGAATCCGTAATACACCCAAAGGAAGGAACAAATCTGCATGCCCTTGTTTGGCTTGCGCAATTGCTCCATTCCATTTGCGCGAAGACGTACTATTTCACCAGGACCAAGATACTTGCAAATTTCGAAATCAAGGTTAGGGAAACTTGTTGTTTCGCTGGTAGCAGCATAGGCACCTTCTTTCTTACCTATTACAATTGGTGTACGTCCCCAACTGTCGCGTGCTGCAATGATGCCATCCTCGGTGAGTAGCAACATGCTGCATGAACCTTTTACATGGCGATATACATTTTCAATACCCTCTACAAAGGTACGACCTTTAATGATGAGTAGGCCAATTAATTCTGTCTGATTGATTTTTCCTGAACTAAATTCAGAAAGATGCATGTTCTCGTCTAGCAGTTTCTTTGCCAGTTCTTCTGCGTTGTTGATTTTAGCAACAGTAACTAGGGCAAACTTACCAAGATGACTATTCATTAATAGTGGCTGTGCATCGGTGTCACTGATAATACCTACACCTGCGTTGCCACTGAACTTTGGAAGTTCTTCTTCAAACTTAGTTCGGAAATAAGTGCTTTCAAGACTGTGGATTGAACGGATAAATCCTTTTTCTTTGTCAAAAGTGGCCATACCGCCACGACGTGTTCCCAAATGTGAGTTATAATCAGTTCCATAGAACAAATCAGCTACACATTCTTTGGTGGAAACGGTACCAAAAAAACCTCCCATGTTGCGTAAAAATTCTTTTTGTATTTTAAATTGCGATGCAAAAGTACAAAAAATATCGCTAGTATTTTTATAAATCTCGTTTTTTTTGGACAGAAAAAAAGGATGCGAGGGGTGTCGCATCCTTTCTTTTTATTATAGTGAATCGCCAAAATCCTTGCGGAATTTTTCTGCCAGCTCTTCCTGCCAGTAGCCGATTTCCTTCATGCGGCCGAAGAAGAAGCGAAGTACAGCAGGTTCTTCTGTCCACTCAAGACCACCGATGAGGTTGCGGTTATCCCACAGCCACTTAACACGGTCGGCAACATATTTCAACTGTGACAGGGTGTAAACTCGACGAGGAACAGCCAAACGCTGCAGCTCAAGTTCTGCATAACGCTCAGTGCCATCTGGTTCGCGCTGCTCAGATACAGTACCACGTTCCATACCACGGATACCACCAGCAATATACAATGCTGTACCAACTGCAGCAGCAGGATACTGATTGTGAGGCATATCAGGAACGAATGCACCAGCATTTAAGTGACAACCTAAACCACCAGGAGGAAGGATAACAGGAACGCCATAAGCATCCAGTTCCTTAGCAAGATAGTTGATGAATTCTGGACCATGTGAGATATAATCCATATCAAGGCTTTCGTAAAGACCTACTGCCATTGACTCCATTGTGCGAACGTCGATACCACCGTATGTGAGGAAACCTTCGTAAAGAGGAATGAATTCCATGAGTTTCTTGTACCACTTTTCATCCTTAGAACAGATGATACCACCCTTAGAGAATGAAAGCTTACGAGCAGAGAAATAGATGAGGTCGAAACGATCAGCAAGAAGCTTGTAGATCTCGCCAACTTCCATATACTTGCAACGTGCCTCACGAGTCTTCATGAAATAAATGTTATCCTGAAGGAGAGATGCATCAAGTACTGAAAGAACACCCTTATCATGACAGATGTCTGTAACAGCAAGCATGTTCTCAAGTGATACTGGCTGACCACCGATAAGGTTGGTACCTGCCTCTACACGTACGTATGCAACATTATCCTTACCAATCTCATCGATACGCTTCTTCAAAAGATCCAAGTCGTAGTCACCTTTGAATGGATCATTGCTTTGTGGGATAAGACCCTTTGGCTGAACAAGCTCTTCAACAGTTGCACCACAACGTGTAGCATGAGCTTTTGTGGTAGTGAAGTGGAAGTTCATGATAGCAACTTTGCCAGGAGCGCAATAGGCCTCGGCCAAGATGTTCTCTGCTGCACGTCCCTGATGTACAGGTAATACATAGTCGCATCCGAATACATCTTTAATTGCTTTCTGAACACGAAGGAAAGTTGCAGAACCTGCGTATGAATCATCTGCCTGGAAAGATGCTGCAAACTGGTTGTCTGACATACAGTTAACACCAGAGTCGGTCAACATGTCCAAATAAACATCCTTGTTCTGCAACAAGAAAGTATTATTACCAGCTTCCTGAATTTTCTTCAAACGCTCTTCAACAGGGAGCAGGCTGAGTTTCTGAATCATTCGTACCTTATGCATTTCCAAAGGTACTTGGTTTTCACTTTGATAAAATTTTACTGCCATGATATTATAATTTATAAGTTTGTAAATCCGAATGCGAAATTAAGAAAATATGACAAGATAGGTGTGAACATTCTTACTGAATAATCTACCCTTTTTACTGAAAGTCAGATAATCTACCATTTTCCGCTACCAAAATTACTGATTTATACCTTTATTTACTAAATTTGTTACCAATATCAATGATACAGATGATACAAAAATTAAAAAACATGGATCAGTTCAATGGCTTTTTCCATCAAAAGACATTGAATCCACTGGTAAGTATAGGTCATTTGGAAGAAGCCGACTTGAGCCTATTCGATGCCATCGACTTTGGCATGTACTGTGTGGTGCTGATTGAAAATGATTTTGGCGAGCTAATTCGTGGAGGAAAGATCTTAGGGCACAAGATGGGAACGGTATTTTCACTAATCCCAGGACAAACTATACAGACAAAGTTGCTCAGGGATGTTCGTCCACGGGGAGTGATACTGGCCTTTCATCCAGATTTGTTGAACAAGACAGGTTTGGGAAGAGATTTCTATATGTTTAAGTTCTTCAATTATGATGTAATGGATGCTCTTGAACTTTCAAATGAGGAAAAGAAGATATTATTAAACTGCTTCTCTACCATTGAAAGTGAATTACGTACTCCGGATGATAATCTTACAGGACATCTGTTGCGTTTGGGAATCAGTCAGTTGCTTTCTTATTGTAAGCGTTTCTATGAGCGGCAGTATGCTCCTCAACTCCAAAGGGAATCCGAGATCGTGCGCCAGCTTGAAAGTATTGTAGATGATTATCTATCAAGTGGTTTGCCTATTCAGAACGGGCAACCCACGGTAGCATGGTGTGCCAGTCAGTTTCACTTGTCTGCCAATTATTTCGGAGATGTAATAAAGCGTGAATTGCATATTACTGCTCAAGAGTATCTTCAGCGTAAAATCATTACCGCTGCAGTAAATCTCTTGGAGCATACTGCTCTTAGTGTTTCCGAAGTTGCCGAGACGCTTGGCTTTACTTATCCTAATCATTTTACAAGACTTTTTAGAAAACGTGTGGGATCATCTCCATCTGTTTTCCGTTCATCTAAGAATAAAATCCCTCTAAATATCTAATACAATGTTAACAGTAAAGTGTTTAAACAACAAAACTTCTATTGAAGTAGCTCCTGGATCTACGCTTCGTGAAGTATATGACATGCTGAAGCTGGATCTTCCTTATGGTCCATGTAGTGCCAAGGTAAACAATAAGGTTGTAGCTCTTAACTATCGCATCTACAATAATCGTAATGTAGAGTTTCTGAATATCGAATCGTCTTCGGGCATGCGTACCTATACGCGTACATTATTATTTATACTATGCAAGGCAGTAGAGGATCTTTATCCTGGCAATAGTATCGTAATGCGTTCAACTGTTTCTCGTGGATTTTACCTTACCTTGAAACTGGAGCGTGATATAGAATCAATTGATGTTCGCCAGATAAAGAAACGTATGCGCGAACTGATAGATGCAGATATCACATTTGAGCGTCATGAGTGCCCTACAGAGGAAGCTATTGCTTTATTTGAGGAAAGAGGACAAAAGAGTAAGGCACGATTGTTGAAGAGTCTTGGCAAGTGTTATACCAACTATTACACTCTTGATGGCACGCCTAACTATTTCTATGGATCATTATTGCCAAGTACTGGCTACATTCATTTGTTTGAGTTGCAGAAATACAATGATGGATTGTTATTACGTGTGCCAAACAAGAAGAATCCATCTGAACTGGAGAACTTTACCGTTCAGTCAAAGATGTTCGGGATTTTCCAGGAATATCACAAATGGCAAGATCTTCTAGGTGTTTCAACAGTGGGTGATTTGAATTATGCCTGCAGCTTAGGTCATGCATCTGGCTTAATCACGCTTTCCGAGGCATTGCAGGAAAAGAAAATTGCCAAGATTGCCGAAACTATTGCTGAGAGGGGAGATGTAAAGGTGGTGTTGATAGCAGGACCTTCATCTAGTGGTAAAACCACATTTAGCAAACGCTTGTCGGTACAGTTGATGGCAAATGGCATTTTCCCTTATCCTATATCTTTGGATGACTATTTTGTTGATCGTACCCGCACACCTCGTGACGAAAATGGAGATTACGATTATGAATCACTCTATGCTTTGGATTTGGATTTATTCAATCGTCAGATGAGCCAGTTGATGAATGGTGAGGAAATTGAATTGCCAAGGTATGATTTCCCAACAGGAACCAATCAGCCAAGTGGCAAGAAACTGAAGCTAAAGGAAAATCAGGTGTTGATTCTTGAAGGAATCCATGCCTTGAATCCTGACCTGACTCCAAACTTGCCTAACGACAATATTTTCCGAATTTATGTATCGGCACTTACCACCCTGAAGTTAGACGAGCACAACTATATCCCTACTACAGATAACCGTTTGCTTCGAAGAATTGTGCGCGACAGCAAATATCGTAATTGTTCTGCTATTGATACTATTCAGCGTTGGCCAAGTGTGAGGGCAGGTGAGGATAAATGGATATTCCCATATCAAGAGAATTGTGATATGATGTTCAATTCTGCCCTGATGTTTGAATTGGCAGTTTTCAAAAACGAGGCTTTGCCATTGCTGGATGCAGTTCCTGAAAATGCTCCCGAGTACAGTGAGGCATATCGCTTGAAGAAGTTCCTGCAGTATTTCAATAGTGTAAGCAGTAAGGATATTCCACCTACTTCACTTCTTCGTGAGTTCTTGGGTGGTAGTTCTTTTGAGTATTAAAAGTGTTTTTTCTACAGCATAAAAAGAACGGGTAGTAGTATTAAAACTATTACCCGTTCTTTTATGATTATAGCCGAAAATTCTTATTTTCCCATCAACTCATCCAGATATTCGTAGAATTTAGGATCTTCTCCTACAATGATTTTTACGATCTTGCCTTCTGGGTCGATAATGGCTTTTGTTGGATAACCCTGAATAGCGTACATAGGTGTAATGTCGGTTTCACCTTTGGCATTGTAAACGTGCTTCCAAGGTAATTCATGCTTGGCAACAGCCTTGCGCCATGCTTCTTCCTTTTCATTGCAGTCGATGCCAAGGATTTCCATCTTGTCGCTATACTTTGCATAGTATTCTTTCATCTTTGGAACACCTCGGATACACCAGATACACCAGCCACCCCAGAAATCAAGGATTACATACTTGCCTCTCAAATCGCTCAACGCAAGTGGTTTTCCGTTCAAGTCAGGTAGGGTAAAATCAGGAGCCATCATGCCTGGCTGCAGCTTTTCCTCGGCTTTCTTGCGTTCTTCTTCACGTTTCTGGCGAGCAAGGGCACTTTTCTTTGAATAAGTAAGATAACCCTCAAGTATACCATTTCTTACCTCAGATGGCAAGGCATCAATGTATTCAACCTCATTACTGATGCGTGGAAGCAGATAATATACTGCACCTTCCTTGTTGGCATTTTCCTTGGCGTACGCCTCAATCTTTTCCATAACCTTAGGTTCAAGGGCGTCATAGGCATCGTTTATCTCCTTACGCTTAGCTTCTGCTTCTGGAGATTTGTCGTCACGCAAGTCATTGTAGGCACTACCCAGTGCACTTAGTTCCTTGCGCATCTCGCTGATGGCACCCACGGCTTCTTCATAATCCTTATAGAAATTGCCTTCACCATCGATTTTCAAAACACCACCGTTCTTTGCGGTAATGGTAATAGGAGAATCAGGAATCAGCAACACTTGGTTTACAATAGATTTGCGATCGGTGCTTATCACATACAGCGTCATTGCCTTGTCGCTCTTGTGCTGAATGCTGACGGCATTGTTTGCCACATTCAAGGTATCAATGATCTCTTCATTGGTAGCATCGTTGATAAGATAGGTAATTACCTTTGCAGGAACGTTTTCTAGTTCCAGTTTTACGTTTGCTTTCAGTTCCTGTGCCTGCACGCTCAGTGCTGCAAGACCCAGTGAACACATCAATAGTTTTTTCATATCTATAAATAATTATTTTGCCATCTTGTAGATGTTAATCATGTCTTGCATGTTCAGCACTTTCAAACTGCCAACGGTACCCTTTCCGCCATTGCTGCACTTCAGGGCCATTTCCTCGATTTCTGCATCTGTAATTTCCTTACCAATCAAATCGTGGATGTTGGTTGGCATGCCGATTGATTCAAAGAAACGCTCAGTAGCTTCGATACCAGCCAGTGCAGTTGCTTCAGGATTGTTGAAATCGTTCTGAACGCCCATTACGTTAACAGCAAAGCGTGCAAAGCGGGTAATATTCTCGTGGCAGGTGTAGCGTGCCCAGCTTCCCCACATTGCAGCCAAGCCAGCACCATGAGATACATCGAACATACCGCTCAACTCATGCTCTAGGTTATGGGTTGCCCAGTCGCCTGTAGTGCCACAACCAGTAAGGTCGTTGTGTGCCAAGCTACCTGCCCACATCAATTGTGCGCGATGGCGATAGTTTTCTGGTTCCTTCAATACAATGTGAACACTATTCATTACAGTGCGGAATACTGCCTCGGCAATATTATCTGTTACATCCATGTCGTCATCCTTTGAGAAGTAACGTTCCATGGTATGCATAATCATGTCGGTAGCACCACATGCTGTTTGCCATGCTGGCAATGTGTATGTGCGCTCTGGGTTCATTACGGCAAACTTGCAGCGGAATTCTTCAATGCAGTAATCCTTCTTTAAGTTACCCTCGTCATTGGTAATAACGCTACCGTTACTCATTTCACTACCTGCGGCAGGAATTGTCAATACGCATCCCATAGGAACACATGCTACATCAAATGCCTTGCGAGTATAGAAATCCCATACATCACCCTGGTAAGGAATACCAACGCTGATTGCCTTGCAAGAGTCGATAACGCTACCGCCACCAACAGCCAACAGGAAGTCAACACCTTCCTTGCGGCACAACTCTATACCTTCACGAACCTTGCTTACGCGTGGATTTGGCACTACGCCACCCAACTTTACATAGGCAATGCCTTCTGCTTCAAGTGATGCGCAAACCTTTGCCAACAAGCCTGAACGCTCAGCACTTTGTCCACCAAAGTGAACCAATACCTTGGTACCACCATATTTCTTTACTAATTTTCCGATCTTCTCTTCAGAAGAAGGACCAAATGCCACTTCAGTAGGGGCGCAATAAATAAAATCCTGCATATTATTCTGTGTTTATTTAACTTTCAAGTTTATATTGATTGCAAAAATACTATATAATTCCCAACGGCGCAATTAAATCACCAACTCTTAACTCTTGGCTTTTAATTCTTAACTATATTTAGGGTCATGGTGAATGGGTTGTCTTTTGTTGATGGTTTCCATTCTCCATCTGCCTGTCCGTTTGGATTCCCGTATTTGCAGAAATTTTCTACAAAGGTAGGAATTTATTTCTGCTTTTGGGTGGAATTGTGTATTTTTGTGGCAGAATTAGTCAATTTTTTTATTAAATAAACACGATATCATGAAGAAAATCGTACTTGGGGCATGCCTTCTTTGTAGCACATTGATGGTTAATGCTCAGAAATGGGAAGGGGTTGCCGATACCCCACAGATGGGATGGAATTCTTGGAACAAGTTTCAGGGTAATATTAACGAAGAGTTGATCATGGGTATTGCCGATGCTATGGTCGAGACAGGTTTGCGTGATGCTGGTTACCAGTACATTAACCTCGATGATTGCTGGCACGGAAAGCGTGATGCTGATGGTTTTATCCAGGCAGATCCTCAGAGATTCCCTCATGGGATTAAGTATCTGGCAGATTATGTTCACTCAAAGGGTTTAAAACTGGGTATCTATAGTGATTGCGGTCGTGGAACTTGTGCAGGTATGCCTGGAAGCTTTGGTCATGAGTATCAGGATGCACTTCAATATGCACGTTGGAATATTGATTATCTTAAGGAAGATTGGTGCAATACCGATAATATCAATGCTGTTGGTGCCTATCAGTTGATGAGTGATGCCTTGCGCGAAGCAGGTCGTCCTATCTTCTTAAGTATGTGCGAGTGGGGTAGCAACAAGCCATGGAAATGGGCTTCTGAAATTGGTCATAGTTGGCGAATTGGTCCTGATATCTGGTGCGATTTTGACTCTACTAAAGTATTCCCAGGTTATACTCAGGTTGGTGTAATGCAGTGCATCCGTCTTAATGAACCTTTGCGTATCTATGCAGGAAAAGGTCATTGGAACGATCCCGACATGCTCGAGGTAGGAAATGGTATGAAGACAAATGAAGATCGTGCTCATTTTGCCATGTGGTGTATGATGGCTTCTCCACTTATTTTGGGAAATGACATTCGTAACATGAGTCAGGAAACCAAGGATATTATCATGAATAAGGAGATTATTGCTGTTAACCAGGATACCTTAGGCGTTCAGGGTCTTCGCTATCTAACAGATAAGGGATTGGAATTCTGGTTTAAGCCATTGGCAGCAGGTGAGTGGGCATTTACCATTCTTAATCCTACCAAGCAGGCTGTTACTTACGACATAAACTGGCAGGAATTTAACTTTACCGATGAAGCAGTATCAAAGCAGAGTACTCAGTTCGATAAGGTTGTTTATGCTATCCGTGATCTTTGGCAGCACAAGGATGCTGGTAAGACATCCTTGAAGAACAGAACAGATCGTAAGGTTACCGTTCCTGCACGCGATGTAATTTCATATCGCCTAACTCCTAAGAAATAGTTATTCCATCATAATACGAAAAAACGCTAACGTATGAATTTACGTTAGCGTTCTTTTTTTATTCATCCCAACGGCCAGTGTAGTTGCAACCTTGTGCATTGTCTGGCTGAACGTCAAGTGTAAACATGCCACCATTGAATGCCGTTAGCTTGAATTTGTATGCTATGTTATCGTGATGAACTATAAAATGAACTTCCTTACCGTCACCTTTCTTTGTCTTTGTTACTTTCTTATCCTGACAGATGGCATCAAAGTTCAAGCCATCATTGTTGAATGAAGGATTATAAACTTCGCCAATGTAGGGAAGATACACCTTAGCCGTATCGTGACGTAGTTCAAGGCTATACCCAAAAGACACATTCTGTGGGTTATATGTTCTTGGGTGCATCATCTGTACAGAACCCTTGAAATTATCGATGTCGGCTACTGCATTGGGATTGGAGGTGTCTTTCATCAAGCCACATGATGCCATTATGCATAGCACAAATGTCAATAGGATAACGTGTAAAGTCTTCATCTTACTTCTATTTTACTAGTTTGTAATTATACTTTTGTGTCTTTAATCCTTTGCCCTTTACGGTTAGGGTAACACTACCTGCCTTGTATTGTGAACGAAGCACTACCATGGCACGTCCTTTCCATGTCTTGTGCTGGTTGTCGATGTACGAATCCAAATCCTTCAGGTCGCCATTTCCGGCAGCAACAAGGGTTGCAGGGCCACTTACCTCAAAGGTTAGTTCTTCTGCTGCACGTGGGCAGATGTTGCCTTTTGCATCGATGATGTCAATGTAGCAGATTTGCAGATCCTGACCGTTTGCATGTTTCTTGTTTTTGCAGATGTCTGGTGTACTGATGCGGATACCAGCAGGTTTTCCTGGTGTGCTAATCTCCTGTGTGCAAACAACCTTACCGTTTTCTATACCTTCTGCACGCAGGGTACCTGGCTGGTAAGGAATGCTGAATACTGCTTGGAAGGCTTCGTTTCTGGTAGTTGGCTTTTCTGCAATCAACTCATTATTCAGATACAGGCGTACAGCGTCATATCGTGAAGAAACCTCAACTTCGATGTTCTTTCCTTCCCATGATGGCCAATCCCAGCTATACCAGGTAGGCCATACGCTCCAGCTTGTTTCCTTGATGTTGCCATAATAGCCGTTTGGTTCGCGAACAGCCAATGACATCTTGTTATTGCCAGGGTTAAACAGAATTCGGCGATATTCGCTGATTGGCTTGCGGAAACCGGTTATGTCGATGTCACCACAGTAGGCACCATGCCAAGGGAATTGCAAACCCTCGTAATGCTCTCCTGGTGTTTCTCCTTCATAGTAATATCGGCCAATGCCAGATTCTCCCTGATAGTCGATGGCTGTCCATACAAAATCACCTACAACGTATGAATGATCGTTTACTGCACACCAGTTTTGGAATGCATGGCGTGGGAAGGATTCTGTTTGCCACATGATACGGTTTGGCACGCGCTGGTGGTCTTTCTCGGCAAACTGAATCACGTAATTATAACCTACTACTTCGTGTAATGCAGCCAGTGGGTCGTAAATTTCCCAGTCAGAATCCCATGTAGCTAATGCCTGTGTAACAGGGCGGGTAGGATCCAGCTCACGACAGTAATCTGCCAGTTTCTTTGTGGTAGCAAGAATTTCAAGCTTCTTTCTTTCAATAATCTCATTACCAATACTCCAGCAGATAATGCATGGGTGGTTCACATCGCGCATAACCATGCTGTAAAGGTCTTCTTTCCAGAAGGTATCAATCAGGGTGTGATAGTCGTATGTATTCTTTTCATCACGCCATCCGTCAAAGGCTTCATCAATCACCATAAGGCCCATCTTGTCGCATGCATTCAGGAAGGTCTCTGAAGGAGGATTGTGCGAGGTACGAACAGCATTGAAACCAGCCTGCTTCATCAAGCTAACGCGCCATTCTTCGGCAGTGTCATAGGCAGCAGAACCCATCATACCATTGTCATGATGCACACAGCCACCAAAGATATTCATTGGCTTGCCATTCAGTAAGAAACCTTTGTCAACAGTATATTCTATGGTGCGGATACCCATGGCTTGGGTGTAGCTATCCAGCACCTTCCCGTTTTCTTGCACACTGAGTTCCATGTCATAGAGATTTGGGGTATCAGGTGTCCAGAGCTGAGGATTAAGAACCTTTCCGGTTAACTCCACATTCTGTGTGCTGTGAGCAGGAATGGTAACCTTGGCAGTAGCATCAAGCTGAATAGCTGTTTTTGTGCTTTGCGACTTCAACAAGGCGCTTACCTCGATATTTCGCACCTGGTCGCTACTGTTCTCAATAGTTGTAGATACCTTTACTGTTGCACCCTTTACCTGGTCAATCTCGGGGGTGGTTATCTTTGTACCCCAATGTGCAAAGTGTACGGCATCGGTACTATACAGCCACACATGGCGATAAATACCCGAACCAGAGTACCAGCGGCAGTTCTTCTGCTTGCTGTTATCCACCTTTACTTCAATGGTATTCTGTTCGCCATATTTAATATATGGGGTAAGGTCCTTGAAGAAAGAGGTGTAACCATAGTGGTGAATTCCAAGGGAATTTCCATTGATAATCACCTCGGCATCCATATAGACGCCCTCGAAATAGATGCTTTGCACGCGTCCTTTCTCACTATCTGGAACGGTAAAGGTCTTCTTGTAAACACCGTTTCCATCAGGAAAATAACCACCGTCATTTCCCATTGGTGCTTCGGCATAGGGGGTACCTTCAATGCTCCAGTCGTGTGGTAGCTCTACTATTCTGCTAGGGCCATTGTCCTTGCTAAACTCCCAACCTTGGTCGAAAAGTGTTTTTCTCTGGCTTATCTGTGCCAGGGCAGTAAGGCACATCATGCCTAGGCATACTGCTGTTGTTATTCTCTTTTTCATATTATTGGTTTATTTTATTTGCTAATTCTTCACAAGCAAGGTTCAACATTACATAGTTTGGAACAGAATTGATGCAACATTCATTCTCTCCCCAAAGGAATGGATAGTCATCCTTATTCTCAAGGAAATCTGGATTCTTAACCAGCAAGCCTGGAACAACACCTCCGGCAATGGTGGTATAGTCGGCACGGTTATTACCGTATGCTACTTTCTTTGTCTTCACGCCAACATCATTGATGAACGACACGTTGCTGTATGGATGGCAGCCATAGATGTAGTTCAATCCGCGGAATACCAATTCAGGATCAACCAGTTCTGGGAACTGCTTCCAGATAAGGTAGCAGTTAAAGGCATTGCTCATTACCAGAGTGTTACCTGCCCAACCCTTTCCCTGAATAGGCACCTGATATGGGTTGTTCTCACCTTGCTTTGCCAGATTCTCAACGTATGAAGGAATGGCTGCCTTCACCTTTGCCTGTGTTTTCTTGTCAAGCAAGTCGTAAACACGCAATACATTTGCTAGGTTGAAGGCAGGACCTACGCCACCTCCCCAGAATGCAGAAAGGTTTTCTGCCTTTGGATTTACAAGATTCATAACCTTTGGCATGAACAAATCCTTGTATTTCTTGTCTCCGGTTGCATACCACAATTCAATGGCAGCATCAATTCTGCGGTCGGGAGTGCGCCACCAAGGATTCTCTGGGTTTTCCTTTGGCTCGGCATCAGCATAGTACTTGTCGAACAGCATGATGGCATTCTTCAGTGAACGCTCTGCCTCTTCTGGGAAATAATCTTTCAGGGCAACGTATGCTGCAGCCAGGGTAACAACTGTTCCCATGGTTCCGGCAGGAGAGAAGCGACTGGTAAATACATAGCGGTCATCAGGTGTTCCGCTTCGCAATCCATCGGCAGAGACTTCGTATAATCCCAATGATGGGTCGTATAGTTTTCCGTCGGTCAATGTTAGGGCATCACCCAGATGATGATAATGGTGCATGTCTGGCTGGCCGATTACACGTGCTACAAAACCGATATTTTCTACCTGTGCATTGATATTCAGGGTTCCGTGCATGATTTGCTGAATCACGTCGGGTGTTCCATCTGGGCGGTGAATATCAGCATACATGGTCTTTTCGTCAATGAAGGTCATGTCGCGCTCAGGACGGAACAAGCGCCATAGGGTAGCAAGATCTTCTGTTGTGTTCAGTACAGAGTTGTCCTGAATGTCAAAGTCGCCGGCATCATACCAGCCACCGATAGCCAAGTTAGGAATGTGCTCCAGTGGCTTGTATTTGGTAAAGGTTTCGTTGCCCTGGGTATAGCCATCGTGCAACTTCACGTTAGCAGGAGCTTGCAGAGCATCATCCATGTGTGCACGTCCATGCCAGATGCGGTAGGCTTCGTTTACCTCCATGTGATCCATATCCACTACCAGTGACACGTCCATTGATGCATGCCACTTGTCGCTATACACATTCTTGTCGATAGGGAAGGCATTGGTTTGCACGCCATTGTACTCTATCATGTAAAGTCCTGGCTGGGTAATGCTGCTGAAATCAATCTTTGCATAGTTGTAGCGGTTGTTGTAAACACCCCAGTTGGTAACAGCAGGGGTAAGTACTGTTGTCTTGCTGCCATCGGCATTGATGCGGATAATCTTGGCTGTAGCAGGAACTTTGTCGTTCTTGTCAACTTCTACAACCGACACTTTCTTTTGTGCAGGGGTATAGCCAATCTGTGAAAAACCGATGTTTGGTTTGCGAATCCAGCTAGGGTCGGCCTTTGGCTCAACATACCATTCCAGCACCTTGCCTGTCTTTCCTGCAGGAAGCAGCGAGCGTACTACAAAGGTACCATTCTGTGCCAGCAAGCGACCGTCGTACAGGTTTACATCCTCATCCGAGGTAATGCTTACACATAGGTTGTCATCTTCTGGAGCCAGCACAATCTGCTTTCCGGTAGAAAGGGCAATGGGTACCAGGAACTCACCGCGACCACGGTCGTCAAACGTAGATTCGCCAAAATATTGTGGAATCTTCTCTGAAATAGGGCGCACCTGTGTGTCGTGCTGAGGATATTTAGGCAGGATGCGTGCTGCACCATCTACTAGATAGTTCTTGCCAAAATAAGAAGCGGGGAAGAATTCCAGGTTCATGCCTGCCTTGCCAGCCAGTTTTTCTGGAACGGGTTTGTCAAGAAATACCTGCATCAATGCGCCTTTATCCTTTGGGGTAACACGTATTTTTGAAACAAAGTTATAGTCTTCGTAGGTTAACTCTACCTCGATGTAGTTCTGCTCGCGGTTAACTGTTCGTTTGGTCATCATAGCATAGATGTCCCACTGCTCGGGTGTGTTCATCAGGCGGATGCCACCACCAGTACTGATTCGTTCTCCACGCTGAACAATCTCGATACCTGCCAGTTTTTCATCGCAGAAACCTCCATTGTACAGGTTGCTGTAAACAAGGATGTTTACACCTGTTTGTTCAAAATACTCTAAGTCGTTTAATTTCAGTGATTGTGCGTTTGTTCCTAACGCCATTGCCGAGAACAGCATGGCACTTAGGGTTCTTAAATTAAGTTTTTTCATGATATGTTTGTTTTGTTGCTACAAAGATAGTAAAAAAGTTTAAAAAGTTACTTCCAGATCGTCATAATAGATGCTTTTGCCACTTGAGATGCGAGTCACGTCAAGTCGAAGAAGCTTTGCCTCTTGTGGCTCGAAGGTAATTTTCTGCCAGATAGGATTGTTGACGATATTAGAGAATTCACCGCGAGCCAGCTCTGTCCAGTTATTGCCACCATCGGTAGAATTCCAAAGGATGTATTCTAGAGGCACTCCCTCTCGATGTGTCTGGTCGGGCAGGAAGTTAAAGCCTTTGATTTTGCATGTTTTATTCAGGTCGATAAACATGGATTTGATGCCATTCACCTCAAAGCCAGGGAAGAAGACATAGTACTTAGACGATTTCTTCTCTCCAGCATCTGCAATGTCTGGGGTGATATCTGGTGCCATGAACACACCCATACGGCTGATGACCGGGCGGGCAAGGCTTTCGGTAATTGTCATACGAAGCGCTGTGGCTGTAACGGCAGGGAAACAGATGATGCGCTTGCGGCCAATTGTCTCAAGGCCATCTTCGCTATCAGCAAGTTCGTCTTGCAAGGGTTGCCACTTGCCATCTACCAATGCTTCAAGTGAAAACTTTTTGACACGCTGACCTAACGCAATGTCTTCACAAGCCATATAGCGATTGAAGGTAGTAGGTGTCTTGAAGGTTAGCGTATAGATAGAATCGTTTTCGTTCTTTGGCTTAATGCCCTCTACAAGGTCGTTATCAAATACCTCATGCACCATCTTGTTGAACGCTACGCCACGAACACTGTCAATAGGCGAAATCAAACCGTTTGGCATGATAGGAAAGTTGAGCAGCAGGGTAGAGTTGCGACCAACCGACTTGTAATAGGTGTCCATGAGTTTAGAAAGCGATTTTACGTGTCCATCCTCGTAGGTGTGATAGAACCAACCCGGACGGATGGAGGTGTTTGTTTCACCAGGGCACCACACGTCGCCATCTTCCATACCCCAATGCAGGTCGCCCCACTCAGGATCCTTGGTGCTGCTCATCTTGCTCCAG
>JAGHTY010000163.1 GCA_018065125.1 Candidatus Minthousia equi | reverse complement strand
GGTATGTTGTGTAACAGAAAACAGGGGTTGTTTCGCCCTCGCGGCCCTTCCAAGTCCAGTGTGGAAGCAGATGAAGAGTCGCATCGGTTTGATTCCAGTGAGTTCGATACAGATAAGCGCGGTCTTTAGGTAGGCCTGCGAGGTCAAAAATGCCGAAATAACTGCTCCTCGATGGCCAATATTCGTCGTAAGGTGTAGGCTCGCCGAGATAGTCGAAACCGGTCCAGACGAACTCGCCGATTACCCATGGACATTTATCCTGATACATCCAGTCATCATCCGGAAGGTTGCTCCAGATACAGCTCTCGAGGTCGTAGCTAGATATCTGACCATCATCGTAGGCATCGCCGTAGCACTCTTTGACAGGGAATTTGTAGACGCCACGTGATGACACTGTACTTGCGGTTTCACTACCAAGAACAAAGCCTTTTGGAGACGCTTTGTAACCATCCTGATAGATGTACACACGATAGTTGAAACCAGGTACATCCATATTCTGCCAAACGCCGCTCCACATAGCTCCAGGCACGTTATCATTACCCTGAGTACAAGGACGAGTTGGGTCGAGAGAGTGGATGTAATTCTGAATCAGACGTGAATATTTAAGGCCTTCTGCATTACTCTGTTCGGGAATTTCGTTACCGATTGAGTACATGATGCAGCTGGCATGATTGCGAGTTATAAGAACGAGATTTGTGATGTCGCGCTGCCACCATTCTGGGAAGAATTTGGCATAGCCGTTTTTGCACTTAGGATAGATCCACATGTCGAAACTTTCGGCCATGACCATCACGCCCATTTCGTCGCAGATTTCCATCTGCCAAGGAGCAGGGACATTATGTGAGGTACGAATAGCGTCGCATCCCATGTCCTTTAGAAGGGCCACCTGGCGACGGAAGGCTGCCTTGTTGAATGCCGAGCCAAGAGGGCCGAGATCGTGGTGAAGGCACACGCCTTTGATTTTGCGAACGTTGCCGTTCAGTTTGAAACCCTGGGCAGTATATTCGATAGTGCGGATGCCGAATGCCTGGCTCTGCACGTCCCATGTGTGGTCGTTCCCTTTAAGTTCGGTGACAAGGGTGTAGAGATGTGGCGATTCAGGGCTCCAAAGCTGGGCATCGGAAACCTCGAGAACCATTTCCATCTGCTTCGACTCGTTCATCCAGGCCTTCGCAGTTGCGACTTCGGCGCCGTCGCGGTCAATGAGTTTCGAGATAACCTCCAGGCCCCCGGGATGCTCTGCAGCGACTTCGCTTGTCACGTGAATGCGGGCAGCGCTGCCGTTTAATGATGTAGTACGGGCGAAAGTACCCCAACCTTTAAGATATTTTTCCTTATGAAGCACAAGGCGAACAGGTCGGTAAAGACCTGCGCCAGGATACCAGCGGGAACTTTCTTCGACATTCTGAAGGTGAACTGCAAGCGGGTAAGTGCCTGGTGTACAGCCTTTTACAGCATCTGTGATGTCAAGTCTAAAAGGAGTATAACCGTAAGCCCAACCGCCTACATCCTGGCCATTGCCCCAGACATGAGGCTCGGCCATTGCGCCGTCAAAAACGAGCTCTGCAGATGAATATCCTTCAGGAATTGTGATTTCGGTGCGATACCA
>JAGHTY010000032.1 GCA_018065125.1 Candidatus Minthousia equi | reverse complement strand
AACATCATAAGATAGAAGGTATTTTCAAGGCACTTGCACGCGCTCTGAAGATGTCGGTAAAGAGAGACATTTATCATTTCGAACTTCCTTCAAGTAAAGGTGTGCTATAATTTTATCTAATAATCATATCGTAGAATCTCCAACCTATATCAAATCACTTGGTAAAGGTTGGAGATTTTGTTATAATACATATTTTAATAAAACACTATGATTTATGACATTTAGTCAAAATAACCAAAAATGTAGTGCATTTCGAATGTGTTAATTCTATCATTATTTAAAAAAATACTTTATAAATATTTTTATCAGTAAAAACCTTTTTTGTATTTTTGTATCGATATAATAGAATATTAATAACCAAAATTAATGAATGTATGTGTAAAACACAAGTCAATCAATCAAGAATAGGGCGTTCATTATTCATGACACTCTTATTCCTTTTAAATTCTACTTGGATGTTTGCGCAGTCAACAGTAACCGGTGTTGTTACAGACAACAATGGTGAACCATTGATTGGTGTAAACGTAGTTGAAAAGGGAACTACTAATGGAACCATTACTGGTTTCGATGGTGATTACACCTTAAAAGTAGCTCAAGGAAAGACATTGGTATTCTCTTACATTGGCTATCTTGCTCAGGAAGTAGTCGTAAAGGGTACTAAGTTAGACGTTGTTCTGCAGGAAGATGCTAAGGTACTTGACGATGTTGTTGTTATCGGTTATGGTAGCATGGCTCGTAAGGATATTACATCTTCAATTACTACTGTCAAGGCAGATCAGTTGAACAAGGGTGTATTTACTGATGCAGCAAGCATGTTGCAGGGTAAGGTTGCAGGTTTGACTGTTACTACTACCGGTGACCCTAACGGTTCTCCAAGTATGACATTGCGTGGTGCTTCTTCTTTGCGTGGTGGCGCTATGAGTCCTTACTATGTAATTGATGGTATTCCTGGTGTTGACATCTCAATGGTTGCTCCAGACGATATCGAGAGTATCGATGTATTGCGTGATGCAACTGCTACTGCAATCTATGGTTCTAAGGCAGCAAACGGTGTAATCATCGTTACTACCAAGAAGGGTAAGAAAAATCAGGAGCGTGTAAACGTAACTTATTCAGGTTATGTTGCTTTCGATAAGGCTCTGAAGACCTTGGATATGGCATCTGCTGAGGATTTGCGTGGTTACATCAAGAAGAACAACATTGATTATATGTATGATGGTGGTGCTTCTACCGATTGGCAGAAGGAAGTAATGCGTACTGCATTAAGCCACAATCATAACTTGTCTATCAATGGAGGTTCTGACAAGACTACCTATATGGCATCTATCAACCTGACAAAGCGTAATGGTGTTGTAACTGGTTCAAACATGAATCGTGCAAACTTCCGTTCTTTGATGAGTACCAAAGTATTGAAGGATAAGTTGGAACTTTCTGCAGGTATCAATGCTATGTTCGGCAAGAACGTTGGTGTTCCAATGGGTGACGAAGGTGCTTCTGTATTGGATGCAATGAACTACTTCAACCCAACTCTACCTATTACTAAGGATGGTGATTGGTCACATGGTGATGGTTCTAACAACTACAACCCATTGTCATTGATTAATGAAGATAAGTCAGAAACTCAGTGGAAGCGTATGCAGGTTATTGGTAAGGCTACCTTGAACATCATGGAAGGCTTGAACTGGAATGTTAACTACTCATATAATAACAACCAGCGTACTTACAGTGCTT
This sequence comes from Candidatus Minthousia equi, assembly GCA_018065125.1. Taxonomy (GTDB): domain Bacteria; phylum Bacteroidota; class Bacteroidia; order Bacteroidales; family Bacteroidaceae; genus Minthousia; species Minthousia equi. The sequence goes on along the minus strand of JAGHTY010000032.1, from coordinate 8,378 downwards.
ATCACTCACACAAGACTCAGATCACAGATAAGTACGGTAACGTTAGTCCAGACATGAATGGTGTTGCTCAGCGTAGCACTTACTTCGGTCACGCACAGACTTTCGAAACTTATGGTAACTTTGATAGAACTTTCAACGATATCCACAAGGTATCTGCTATGTTAGGTTACTCTTGGGAAGAGAATCGTACAAATGACGGTTTCGGTGTTTCTGTTCACAACTTCTTTGATGACCAGCTGGCATGGAATCAGCTGACATATGCTGGTGATATCGATGGTGTAAAGAAGGTAGAAAGTGGTACTGTAGAAGTTATTCGTAACATTTCATTCTATGGTCGTGTTAGCTATTCTTACAACAGTAAGTATATGTTGCAGGCAACTATTCGTCGTGACGGTTCTTCTGTATTTGGCAAGGATCATCGTTGGGGTACCTTCCCATCAGTTTCTGTTGCATGGAACATCACTGAAGAAGATTTCATGAAGAAGCAGAACATGTTCGACAACTTGAAGTTGCGTTTGGGTTATGGTGTATCTGGTAACGCAATGGGCTTCGGCGCATATTCTGCTGTTGCTACCTATGGTGCAACTGGTCAGTACACTACTATCAATGGTAACCAGTACGTAATGTTGGGTGCTACCAAGTTAGCTAACCCTGACTTGAAGTGGGAGTCAACAGGCATGTTCAACGTTGGTTTGGATTTCGGCATGAAGAATGGTAGAATCAGTGGATCTCTTGAATACTACATCAAGAAGACCAAGGATTTGATTTGGGATTACCCTGTTTCTTCTTATACTCAGCCATTCTCTAGCATTGCTGCTAACGTTGGTGAGATTACCAATAGAGGTATTGAATTCTCATTGTCAGTTATTCCTGTTCAGACAAAGAATTTGAACTGGACTTCTACCTTGAATATTTCTCACAACAAGAATGTTGTTGATCGTTTGTCAAACGAAATCTATAAGACTTCAACCTTCTCACAGGGTGACCCAATGGTTGCAGGTGTTTCTGCAAATGGTTGGACTCAGCGTGTAATGGAAGGTCAGCCTTTGGGTACTTTCTACACTTATGAGTTTGCAGGTTACGATTCAGATGGTATTTCTACTTACTATGTTCGTGATGAAAATGGTAATCGTACAAATGAAACTACCAAGGATCCTAGCTTCAAAGATCGTACCATCACAGGTTGTGCTCAGCCTAAGCTTAACTTAGGATGGAACAACAACATTACTTATAAGGACTGGAACCTTTCAGCATTCATAACTGGTGTATTTGGTCATGATGTATACAATGGTCTTCGTGCACACTACACTGCTCCAGACTTCTTTGCTGGCGGTAAGAATGTATTGAAGGAATTCGTTACCGAACGTAATCCTAAGGATACCGGTTCAAACATTCCATCAGATAAGTTCATCGAAAAGGGTGACTACATTCGTCTGCAGAGTTTGTCATTGGGTTACACCTTCAGAAACTTTAATGGCTGGTTACAGAGCTTGCAGTTGTACGGTACTATTAATAATGTATTTACTATTACCGGTTATAAGGGTCTTGACCCAGAAGTTAACCTCGGTGGCATCGATCCTGGTGTTGATTACCGTTGGAAGACTTATCCTCACACACGCACTTTCATGATTGGTGCAAAGATTAACTTCTAAATTTGATTTTGTAAATATGAAAGCAAATAAATTAATTTTATCAGCTGGTGTATTTGCACTTGCATTATCAAGCTGTACAGATTTGGATGTTGCGATTGAGTCTCAGTACACAGGTCTTGTAAATACCGAGGAAGCTATCGCATCTAATATGGCAAATGTTTACTTCCAGTTCAGAGATCCTCTGGGTCGTCGTTACATGGAGGCAATGACCCTTTCAAGCGACGAATGGACTTCACTTGCCTATAGTGGAAACTGGGTTGACGGTTATGCATATGCGCATCCTTCATACCACACTTTCTCTCCAGAAGATGCCACAATTGACTGGATGGGTGTTTTAGGTCGTGCCAACGTATTGGCAAACGAGGTTATCAATTCAGACTATGATATTGAGCACAAGTATGGTGCACGTGCAATGCGCGCATTCTATACTTTCATTATCATGGATTGTTTTGGTGATGCTCCAATTCCAGATATTGATTACGTAAAGGCCAACAATCTAGACCCTAATGACCGTAACCCACGTGCTGAGGTTGCCAAGTGGCTTGAGCATGAGTTGATTCAGGTTATACCTAACCTTCCAAAGGAAACTACAGGTGAGAACTACGGTAAGCCTAACATGTACATGGCAAAAGCATTGTTGGCTAAATTGTATTTGAACTGGGCTGTATATACTTCTGACAAGGTTGAGAACTATGATGCAGCTACAGCAAAGAACGAGAGAATAAAAGATTGTAGTATTATTTGTAGCGAAATTATTGATTCTCATGAATTTGAACTAGGCCCTGATGCATATCGTTTCAAGTTCAGTTATGACAATACAGAGCGTGTACAGGCACATACAATCAAGGACTTTATCTATGCAATGCCATATGATACCCAAACCGCACAGGGTATGCAGTGGGGTCGTTCACATGTTTACAAAGACGTAAAGAATATGGATCCTAGCTACTTTGGTGAAAAGTTAGGAAACTCAGGTGGTGCATACATGACTGTTACTCCAGAGTGTGTTGAGCGATTCAACCTTCCTGGTGATGAGCGTAACTTTATGTTGGCTGGTTTAGTTGATAAGGATGGAAAGGATGCCAAAGGTCAGGTATATGTTTACAACCAGAATACATTGTTGCCAACTGATGTAAAGGCATTGGATAAGTCTGGCAACCCATTGGTATTCACCAAGAACATCACTATTACAGGTGAAGAAGCTTCTAACGATGTTGGCGATACACAGGATGGTTGGTGCCAAGGTTATCGTTCAATGAAGTGGTTCCTTTGCAATGCAGACTATTCAAATGGTCGTAACCAATCAAATGACGTTCCTGTATTCCGTTTTGCAGATGTTCTGTTAATGAAGGCAGAAGCAATGGTTCGCAATGGTGATAGTGGAGCTAAGGAATATTTTAACCAGATTCGTAGATACGTTAAGGCTCCTGAACTTACAGGTGATCCTACTTTGGAAGATATCTATGAAGAACGTGGTCGTGAATTCTTTGATGAATTGTGGCGTCGTAACGATATGATTCGTTTCGGTCATTTCGAAGATGAGTACTTCCCACACTACAAGAAGAATTCAAATGCAAGTTTCGATAAGACAAAGCGTATCTTCCCTGTTTCAAAGAATGATTTGGACTTAAATCCAACTTGGAAGCAGAACACAGGTTACTAATTTAATTCCAATAAAATGATAAGGCATGGTTCCAGAAAAGGTTCCATGCCTTATTTGTTTTATTCATTTTTTATGATTAACTTTGCAATCAACAAATATATAAATCTAAACATTATGAAGAGACACATCCTATCATTATTTGCACTCCTAATATGTTTGCCAATCTGGGCAGAATCCCCTATAACTGGCTTATTGGAAAGAATTGACAAAGGGGCATCAGCAAAGTTTGTCATTGAGTTGAAAAAGAGTACTATAGACTTCTTTGAACTCGACCAGAAAGGAAAGAAAGTAGTAGTTAGAGGAAATACATATGTCAATATAGCATCAGGTATTAACTGGTATTTGAAATATTATGCAGGTATTCACCTTTCATGGAATGGCATGCAGGCAAAATTGCCAGAAGTTCTTCCTGCTGTAAAAAATAAGGAAAGACATGAAACTAACCTGAAATTGAGATACGATTTCAACTATTGTACCTTTAGCTATTCTATGGCTTTCTGGGATTGGAATAGATGGGAGAAAGAAATAGATTGGATGGCATTGCATGGCATAAATATGCCGTTAGCAGCAGTTGGTCACGAATGTGTTTGGAGAAACATGTTGCTACGTTTAGGTTATTCAAAGGAAGATATTAACAACTTTATTGCAGGTCCTGCTTTCTTAGCGTGGTGGGAGATGAATAACCTTGAAGGATGGGGTGGTCCAAACCCAGACGCTTGGTACACTCAACAAGAAGCATTACAGAAGAAAATTCTTAAAAGAATGAACGAACTAGGTATGAATCCTGTTCTTCCTGGTTATAGTGGAATGGTTCCAAGTAAATTGGACTTAGGAAATAAAGTAAGTGGAGGTGAAGATAACTCTTCTTCTGAAACTGGAGAATCGGCTCAAAGCACCATTGCTAAATGGAATGGATTTGATCGTCCTGCTATCTTAATGCCAAATGATCCTCAGTTCAATAAGATTGCAGATTTGTTCTATGAAGAAACCACTAAACTATATGGCAAGTCAAAGTATTATTCAATGGATCCTTTCCATGAAGCAAAGAACTTACCAGAGGATTTGGATTTTGGTGAGGCAGGAAAAGTTCTGATGAATGCAATGAAACGTACTAATCCAAATGCTGTCTGGGTAATTCAAGGATGGACAGAAAATCCTCGTCCAGAAATGTTGCACGCATTGAATCCTGGCGATTTACTTATTCTTGACCTATTTAGTGAATGTCGTCCAATGTGGGGAATTCCTTCAATTTGGAAGCGTGATGAAGGCTATGGAAACCACGAATGGTTATTCTGTATGCTTGAGAATTTTGGCGCAAATGTAGGTATGCATGGCAGAATGGATCAACTTCTCAATAATTTCTACTTAACAAAGACAGATTTACATGCAGCACATATTAAGGGAATTGGTCTTACCATGGAAGGTTCTGAAACAAATCCTGTGATGTATGAACTGATGTGTGAATTGCCTTGGCGTCCTAATAAAATCACAAAGGAAGAATGGATAAAGGATTATGTTAAGGCACGATATGGAACAGATAATGAAACCTTGCAGAATGTATGGGCAATTTTGGTAGAAGGAATCTATAACTGTCCTCAAGGCAATAATCAGCAAGGACCTCACGAGAGTATTTTCTGCAGTCGTCCTTCATTAAATTGTTTCCAGGCTTCATCATGGAGTAAGATGTGTAATTATTACGATCCTACTTCTACCGAGGAAGCTGCACGATTAATGCTTTCTGTTGCAGACAGTTTCAAGGGAAACAACAATTTTGAATATGACTTGGTAGATCTTTGTCGTCAAGCAATTGCCGATAAAGCAAGAATTGTTTATAACCGCACTGTTGCAGACTTTAATTGCTTTGACAAGAAGAGTTTTTTGAATGATTCTCAGATGTTCTTGAAACTATTGCTTCTGCAAGATGAACTATTGGCTACCCGAAGCGAATTCAGGGTAGGCCATTGGACAGAACAGGCAAAGAGCATTGGCAATACCAAAGAAGAGAAGGATTTATATGAATGGAATGCTCGCGTTCAGATTACCACATGGGGTGATCGCTATTGTGCCAATGTAGGAAAGTTACGTGATTATGCTCACAAGGAGTGGAATGGTTTATTAAAGGATTACTATTATCCACGTTGGGCAAAATACTGGGAAGTATTACAGGATGAGATGGATGGGAAACTACCTGTTATGCCAACAGGAAATTCTTCCACAAAGCCAGATGACAATCCTGCCATGAATATTGACTGGTATGCAATGGAGGAACCTTGGACATTAGATCATACACCATATCCCGCAACGGCAGAAGGAAATCCTATTGAAGTTGCAAAACGAATTTTTACCCAATTCTAATAGAAGATGAAAAAAGCACAAAATCTATTTCCCAGGGCATGGAAAATTATTTTCCTCCTTATGGCGCAAATTTCCTACGCTCAAAATGTAACTCAATACGTTGATCCTAGTATTGGTTCAGAAGGAGTAGGTAGAGTGTTTATTGGTCCTTCATGTCCATATGGAATGGTAAAGCCCTCACCAAGCAGTTTAAGTTCAAACAGTGGATGGCTGGCAATGCCAGAGATGGTAAATGGATTTGCACAAGTTCATGTTAGTGGCACTGGTGGAGGTCCAAAATATGGAAATGTTTTGATTCAACCATTCAAGGGTGATTGGAACACCAATGATAAGGCGCAACTTCGTAAAGATGAAAGCATTTCACTGGGTTATTACAAGACTACTTATTATGATGGTATTCAAACAGAAATAACAACTTCCGACAGAGCATCGCTTTATCAGTTTGTTTATCCAACTGAAAAAGATAACAGTTTATTGATTGATGCAGGATTCTTCTTGGGTGAACCATCAGAGTTAAATGCTCGTGAAGCACAACAGTTTGTTGGTTCACAAGTTCAGATTGTATCTAATCACGAAGTATCTGGATATACCCGTATTCGTGGTGGTTGGAATAATGGTAAAGCATATACTGTTTATTTTTATGTTGTTACGGATGTACCTTTTACACAGAAAAACACCTTTACTGCTCCTACAAAAGTTCAAAAGCAGCAAAATGAAAACTTGTCATTTACATTGAGTAATAGTGATTACCAAACAGATAAAGGTGTAAAGACAGGTGCCTTCCTTAAGTTCGACACCTCCACAATTCGCGTGAAAGTTGGCATCTCATTTCTCAGTGAATTAAAGGCAAAAGAGAATGCTTCACAAATTGAAGGATTTAATCTACAACAAACACATAAAAACCTTGTGGCAAAATGGCAGGAGATATTAGGAAAAGTTCAATTAGCAAAGAACACACCTGATGCTATCAAAAGAATGTTCTATACTGGATTATATCACACCATGATAATGCCAGTAGACAGAAGTGGTGAAAATCCTCTATGGAATGATAATGCTTCTCAGACGCCATACTATGATGATTTCTATGCAATTTGGGATACATACCGCACATCAACACCTTTGATTACGCTTCTGGAACCTAAAAGAGAGGTAAGCATCGTACAAGCATTAATAGACATATACAAGCATGATGGTTATTTGCCAGATGCCAGAAGTGGCAATTCAAATGGTCGTACACAAGGTGGTTCAAATGCAGAAGTTGTTATTGCTGATGCTTTTAGCAAAGACCTCCAAGGCATTGATTATGAAACTGCGCTTGAAGCCATGTTGAAAGATGCAACAGTTCCACCTGGTGGAAATGAAGAAGCAGAAGGAAGAGGTGGATTATTACCTTATCTACAACTGGGATATATTCCATATGGTATTCCTCGCTCTGGAAATAGAACTGTTGAATATTCACTTTGCGACTATGCTATTGCACAAGTTGCAAAAGGTTTAGGATACAACGACATTTATAAGCAATACATCAAGCAATCAGAAAACTGGAAGAACCTTTGGCGTTCAGATTATGAGCAGGATGGTGTAAAGGGTTTTGTTTTACCAAGAGATAAGGATGGAAATTGGTTGGATGATGTACCTTTTGGTCATAGTAGCACCCGAAAGTTAACCTTTCCTTATACACCAGATACATCATACGAAGGACCATGGTATCTACCTTGGTGGGATTGTTTCATGTATGAGGCAAGTTCATGGGAGTATTCCCTAAGTATCCCTCATGATGTTCCTGGATTGATTGAATCTTGCGGAAGAAAAGATGCTTTCCAAAAACGTTTGGATACATTCTTTGATCATGGTTATTATAATGTTGGAAATGAACCATCATTCCTTACTCCATGTCTATATCACTGGATTGGACGACCAGATTTAAGTGGTGATCGTGTACGTGAGATTATTCAGCAATACTATAATGATTCTGCTAATGGATTACCAGGAAATGATGATTCTGGTGCAATGTCATCATGGTTAGCATTTCATCTTATGGGTATTTATCCTATTGCAGGTACTAATCAGTATGTTGTGCATGCACCCTTAATTCAAGAAACTGTAATATCACTTGATAATGGTAATACATTCACTGTCAGAGCAAATAATCTTTCTGATAAGAATACCTATGTAAAAACAATAACCTTGAATGGTAAACCATTGAAAGATTTCTTCCTAACACATCAACAAATCTTGGAAGGTGGTGTTTTGGAGATGCAAATGGCAAAGAATCCTAACAAGAAGAGTGAAAAGTTGACGAAAGCAGTTCCTGCCAATACATTTATGCGAGAAAAAGGTGATTATCTCTATACTTACAGTTTGCATGGACAGACACGAAAGTACGAAGTGTATTTTGAAGATAAAAAAGATTCTCTTTATTGTCATTGGCGAATCATGCGACATGGGAAATGGGAATCAGGCATCTACATTATGAGTTCTGACGTTGTAGAACATGGCAAGAATCTTTGTTACGATATTACAAAAGATGGTAGAATACTACCAATAAACGAATTATTTGGTATTGTCTCAACCGAAATTGTAGAATGCTTGCAGCAACAAAAAGCATTCGAACTAGATGGAATGACATTTGTACCAATCTCAACTTCAACTGCAAAATCTGCTACAGGAAATACTATTATAGAAGTTTTATTTGATAAAGATAATAG
>JAGHTY010000022.1 GCA_018065125.1 Candidatus Minthousia equi | reverse complement strand
CTGTTTGAGCATGAAATGCGAGTTTCTGCGAATTAGCCCATGCGCACAAATTTTAGTCCTGGAAGTGCAGCAGGTGAACTTTCTTTTTGTTTCTTTGTCTTTCCTTCATGGGAAAGAAAAAGAAAGAAGAAAAAATCAATTATCAATTGAAAACACCATCGTCTTTACAGCGTGAGGTGGTAAACTTACCTCAATCTCATTATCTACAACAACCCCAAGCGAAGGACATAGGTCCTCTGATACTGATGTAGTGTAAATCCTTACCATATCCCTAACTGCTACAGGTATCTGGTATTTCATCTTGGCAAACTCCTCAGTATTGTTCAGGCACACGATGACAAGCGTTTTATCATCTGGTGAGATGGCAGCCAGCGTTTGGTCGTTATCTACCTGTAAGAAGGAATAACCCGATTTGATGAAGCGTGTTACTTGCTGACGAACATAATAATTCTTTACTCTCTTGAACCACTGCTCCTTGTAGTTTCCTAATACAAGGTTCCACTGATCGCCTTTTTCCTCAATGTATTGCCAGTCGCACCAACCTATAGGCTGCAGATAGCGCATATCATCAAACAGGCGCTGCAGCATATTGATGTTACCCGCAATTCCGTTACCACCCGAACCACTTTCACTCATCCACAAAGGCAGATTGGCAGCCTTTACCTTATTATAAAGTTCCTGTCGCTCTTGGTTGGTAGCACCATAGGTATGCACATTCCATTGCCCTATCTGCTTCAATGCCTTTCCATAGCCATCAAAAGCTGTAAGTGCGTGTGCTGTGCTGGTTTCGTCGGATGCCGAAATAACGGTTTTCAAACCACTTTTCTGCAATTTCTTGTGCAAAATGTCAATCACCTTCACCTGTGTTGCCACGTCAAAGTGGCATCCTTCCTGTGAACCGCTCTGTCCCCAGTAGTTTGAAAGCGATTCGTTGAAAGGTTCCAAGGTTCTGAATTCAATGCCATATTGTAGTTTCATGTGCTGGCAAACGTCTACCAGATACTGTGCAAACGCATCATAATACTTAGGATGAAGATTATCAGTTCCTGCATCTTTGTTGCCAGCGCAGCAACCACTTATTGTCATCCACCATGGAGCACTGTTGCTAAATGCCTCGAAAATGGCATCAGGACGCTTCTCCCTTATCTTCAGCATAATCTTCACTTGCGATGAATCGGCACTCCAGTCGTATGCACTTTCTGGGTACAGCTTAAACCCAGGCATCTCTGCCCTGAGTCCCTTTCCCTTTGCCATGTGATGCAGTTCGCAGTTGCGGTTCTGCGGATCATCTCCTCCACCAATATTATAACGGAACAAATTGTAGTTCAATCCCTCGGGACTAGTGAGCCAATCCACCAGAACATCAATCTGTTCATCACTCATCTTGCCACACGAGTTTGCCCACCAGCAAAGCGACACACCCCAGCCTTCCAGCTGCTGCGCCTTGTTCTCTGGGTTTACCACCACCTGTGCCGACTGGGCAAAAATATTCTGCGAAAAGCAGATAAGCAAAAGTGTTACTACTATTTTCTTCATATTACCAGAACATTCTTCATTCTTTTTTATCATTGGCAAATGTAACAAGATTTCATTAAACCACAAACAATTAGAGCAGAAAACACATTATAAAACGAAGGGGGTAAGTAGAAATTACCTCCTTGAACTACACAGGGGGTGTTTTGAAAACACCTACTTCAACCAATATTGCAGAGTGTTTTTCCAGAAAAGGTTGACGTTTTTCCTAAAACGGTTGACTATTTTTCCTGAAACAGTTGACGCTATTCCTGAATTAGTTTACCTTGTACGGATTTAGTTGACTCATCAAATATCGAGTAAAGGAGGGTACCTAGTAAGTACCCCCCTTCACTGC
>JAGHTY010000076.1 GCA_018065125.1 Candidatus Minthousia equi | reverse complement strand
GATGAACATGCAATCTGTTATCTTCACTGCAAACTTCCGTCTGGGTAGTTTGAAAGCAAACACCGGCAGAAAAGCAAGCAATGCTAACGATGACTTGCGTGAAATTCAGGATACCAATGCTGGTATCAACCAGATGATTATACAACAGTAAAGAGGATTTATAAGTTTCGCTTATTTTAAATCCTTATATTTAAAAGATAAATTAATAGGGTATATAAATCTTAGTTATACCTTTGCAGTATCAAAATCAATAAAAGGAAATTTACATTTACCCATTGCTGTTCGATTAGCATGGGATGCCGTGAGGCATTTATGCTAAACTTTTGATTGTGTTTCAGGTTCTTTGGGAGGGCGGCGGCCCTCCCCTTTTTTAATCTGAGGATAGAGAATTCTCATTCTATTAATCCACTCATTCGTAACAAACGATAAATTTGCGGAAAATCGATAATTCATGAAGAATAAATCAATTATTTTCATTACCTTTGCAAGGAAAGATAAACAAAAACACAAAAGAACCATGAAAAAAATCTATCTATCACTTCTCCTTTTGTGCTGCTGCACTGCTGCAGCATGGAGTCAGCAAGCAAAATACGTATTCTATTTCATCGGCGATGGAATGGGATTGAACCAGGTGAATACCACCGAATTCTACCTTGCAAGCATAAAAGGCAATCTGGGTATCGAACCTCTTTGCTTTGGCAATTTCCCCTACACCACATTTGCCACTTCATACTCTGCCAGCAGTGACGTAACCGACTCTGCAGCAGGTGGTACAGCTCTTGCAACAGGTGTAAAGACAAAGAACGGCATCATCGGCATGAACGCCGATACTATTGCAGTGAGCAGCATTGCACAATGGGCAAAGAACAGCGGAAAGCACGTGGGTGTTTGCACTACCGTAAGTATCGACCATGAAACCCCAGCCGTTTTCTATGCGCATCAACCTAACAGAAATATGTATAACGAGATTGGTCACGACCTGGCAATCTCTGATTACGAGTTCTTTGGTGGTTCTGATTTCCTGAAACCAATTGGCAAAGACAATGTTGATTTGCACAAACTTTGCGAAGAAAATGGTTACACATGGGCTTGGGGTTACGAAGAAGGAAAAGCAAAGTGGAAAACCGCTAACAAACTGATTCTTACCCAGACAAAGGAAGAAGCAGCACAGAAACTGAACCAGAACAACATTCCTTATGCCATCGACCGAAACGAGAAATCGCTGACTTTGGCACAGATTGTTGAAACGGGTATCAACGTGCTTACCAAGGACAAGAAAGGTTTCTTCTTCATGATTGAAGGTGGCATGATTGATCATGCTTGCCATGCAGATGATGCTGCTACTACCATCAAGGAAACCATCGATATGGACGAGGCTGTGAAAGTGGCTTACGAGTTCTATAAAAAGCATCCAAAAGAGACTCTGATTGTGGTTACTGCCGATCACGAAACAGGTGGCATGGTTCCAGGAAATGGCCGCTACGAACTGAATCTGCAGGCTTTGCAGTACCAAACTTGCAGTGTAGACGCTTGCACTGAGAAGTTCAAGGAATTACGCGAAAGCAAGAGAAGAGTACGTTGGGAAGAGGCAAAGGAGTTACTCTCTAAGTGCTACGGATTGTTCACCAAGGTTCCAGTAAACTGGAGAGATGAAGCCGATCTTCACTCTATCTTCGAGGATACTTTCTCACGTGGTGCACGTGTAGATAACTGGTATGGCAGCAACGAGCGCATTGCCACTGCAGGTATGGATTTGCTCAATCGCATTGCCATGGTATCATGGGCTAGCGACGCACACTCTGATGGTTACATTCCTGTATTTGCCATTGGTGCCGGAGCAGAAATGTTCCATGGTCGCCTCAACAATATTGATATTCCTATCATCACTGCAAAAGCAGCAGGATACAAGAAATAAAGCGCAAAAACCACCCCACGGAAATTCACTCCGCTGCGAATGGAAAAACATTACGCTGCCCACGGAACGCAATATTGAGACAACGGACTACAGACAACAGACTACGAGCGAGGCTGTAAATTGGAAAACTCAACAGATGAGTCCTTAGAAAAAAAATAAATAAAATGCGATTTTACCTCTCACCTCTCACCCCGCCAGTGTTCATGGGCTTTTCAGGGGTGAGAGGTAGTTTTTAACCTCTCACCCACCTCTCACCCTATTTTTGAATCATGAAACCCCGATGAATAAAGCATTTCAGGCACAAGGGTGAGAGGTGAGAGGTAAAAATGAAATTCTATTTTTTTTCAATCATTTAGTGGAATTAAAATAAATTGCTACCTTTGCCACAGTAACCAAATATAACAATGTTATGGTAAGTGAGTATGTTATGAAAATGATTCCAAAACTTCAACAAATGCTCACCAAGCAACCTATAGAGAAAGCCTGGTTGTTTGGTTCGTGTTCACGTGGTGAAGAAACCCCTACAAGTGATATTGATTTGCTTGTTGAATATCAAAAAGACGCAACCATTACATTGTTTACCATCTCACGTATCATGTTAGAACTCAAAGAGGGTTTAAACAGAGATGTAGATTTAATTGAGGATGGTTGCCTACTTCCTTTTGCCGTAGAATCGGCCGAACGCGATAAAATCCTTATTTATGAGAGAGGAAATTAGAGATTAAAGACCTAAGGATACAAGATTCCCCATCCAACTTTTCACAGAAGGATGGGGATTAATTTATGCTTTATACTAAGGTATTAAGGTTCATATTCAATTACAGTCCAACCTTCTGGTATTTCTGCATCTGCATTACTCCAAGTGGCATTTTTGTTCTTGTATAAAGTACCTGTAGAAGAAACTCCATACAACCAAGAACTCAAACAATAAGAAGCACTAATAATATTTGTAGCAGCAATTTTCACAGTTTTTAAACTTGTACAACGCATGAACATACCACTGTAGCAAACGTAATCCAAATCAAGTGCAGGCAGTTCTGGAGCTTTTGTCAAGCTTGTACAATCAGAGAACATACCAGCGTAACAATAACTACTCAAAGAAGTTGCAGGCAATTCTGGAGCTTCTACTAAATTTGTACAACCAGCGAACATACCTTGATAGCATGTAGGAGCTAATGACATTGCAGGCAATTCTGGAGCTTCTGTCAGACTTGTACAATCACCGAACATCCAAGCGTAGCAATTATTAGCCAGGGTAGTTGCAGGTAAGGCTGGAGCTTTTGTCAAGCTTGTACAACCATAGAACATATTAAAGTAGCACCAATCAGCCAGGGTAGTTGCAGGAAGTTCTGGGGCTGTTGACAGATAGCTACAACCAGGGAACATACTTTGATAGCAACCAGAAGCCAAGGTAGTTGCAGGCAATTCTGGAGCTTCTGTCAGACTTGTACAATCACCGAACATACCAGTGTAGCACCAATCAGCCAAGGTCGTTGCAGGTAAGGCTGGAGCTTCTACTAAATTTGTACAACCAGCGAACATACTTTGATAGCAACCAGAAGCCAAGGTAGTTGCAGGTAACAAGGGACCATTTATTAGGCCGTTACAATCCAAAAATAAACTTTTGAAACAATAGTTGGCTGGTATCGTCTTTAATGATAAGAAATTCTCTTTGGAAAGAATACTCATTATATTTCCGCCTGCCTTTAGATCATTTGAATAGGTCATCTCAAAATTACTATATTTAGTATTGTCCTTTGAGAAACCACTAGGATTATCTCCCCTGAAACTTACTTTTTGCCCTTGTGACACATAAACTAAAGAATAGTCCCAAGGAATCCATGGGCCACCATCTATGCTATATTCCAAATTTGGAGCATTTCCGCCATGGTTGGTCAAGCTAATGTAGAAACCCTGATTGTCATTTGTGAATGTTAATGGCTGTTCAATTTCATCACCACCGGTAAAGTCCTCACCCTCGCCTTCACCATCTAAGGCTACAGGAAGAGGAGTGGCACTGAGCACTCTAATCTTTGCCTTCTCAAAACTTACCCCCGACACATCCTTTGCAGAGTAAACATTATCTTCTGTATCTGTTACGTTTATGGTAAGCAACTCTGAGGACATATCAACAGGAAGCACATACATATTGGCAACCAGTTCTCTGTTTGTTGAAGTAGTACTGAAGTTCTTCAATGACAGGCTTATTTCCTCACTCGTCTCGGTAGCGGTAATGGTTGGAGCACTGCCAGATATGTCCATGGTGGCCTTGGTTATAAACTTCTTATTTGGAGCTATCACCTTTACACTCTTGAACGACTTGTTCTCTGGAAGTGTCAGCTTTATTCTACAAATAGATACCTGATGCTTGAAGGCAAACTTCACGTTACCTGTCTCGGCAGAAGCTGGGGCTGTTGCCATTATATCATACTTTCCAATCTCACTGGTAGTATCATTGCCATCCTGACTCTGGCCAACCATATTGATGGCGATAGTCTTGCTGCTATTCCAGTTTGAATGATGAAAAGGATAGTATGCTGAATAGGTAGAATTGGTGCGCAATGCCCATCCACCACCATTGAAGGTAGCTGAACTGGTTCCTGCACCTGCCGCCATAGAGAATGATACCTGATCTCCCACGTTAGGGAAGATGCCTACTGTATCTTTTTCGGCCCAGGCAAACTTGGCACCTGTATCTGTTAGGTTACTCAGCGCGGTTCGGGTAATGGCATTGTCGTCTTCAAAATCCTCTACCGTCATTTCTACGCTTTCAACATAGTCTCCTGTTGCATACTTGTCCCCTGCTATTTCATCAATTGATGAACATGAGAACAATGTTGCCAATGCAGCAATTGCTAAAAAAGTGTTCTTCATAGTATCTGTTTTTTTGATTGCTTTTCATTTGAAACAAAAATAGAAAGGCGCAGGCAATTCTTTTCCACACCTTTCTATTATGCAAAAGTTTTAAGAAGTAAAATCCTCACCTTCACCTTCGCCATCACCACTGGTAGCGATAATATCTCTAACGTCTAACTCAATAACTTCTAATTCTGGATTTTCAAATTGCTGTTTCATGATTGCAGTATATCTTCGTCTGCCAGTTCCCGCTGCAAACAAAACACAATAAAGGCGTGGGAACTTTAACTTATTACCCAATTGGAGGTTCTGGAATACCTTTGCAGTAGTAATAAGCAAAGCCCACGCCAAAGAGATTATACTATTCCCTTTAGTGTGAAAAGGGTATAATAATCCAATGACGCGGACGTTGTTGCTTATTATCTCACTGCAATAGAATTTTCCAGATTCCCAATCGGAGATAATATCGCTAAACGCCTTCGTTTATCAAAATGTAGTGCTCAATATTGCTATTGAACATGGCAAAAATAATGAAAAGTAATTATTTCACCAAGAATTTTGATTACAATTTGAAAAGAAGGGTATTAATAAACATTATAAAGCCCCCAAAGAATATGGGAGGCAGTTAAATTTCTTTGTAATCATGCAACATGAATGTCGCTTGATGTTCGATTCTAAAATCGAACACCAATCGAGCTTCAATCGAAGCCCAATCGAACACCAATCGAACCAACCCATACGTTAGGCATATAAAAAGGGAAGGTTACAAAAACACCTCAAATGTTTTACAACTTAAACAGCCCTAACTCGTTCAAGAAGATTAGGATGATAGCCAATGGTGCTACATATCTGATTAGGAATCTATAGATAGAATAGTAAGATGCTTTCAAGGTTCCTCCATTAGTAATTTCATCACGCAAGAGTTTCTTATCGCAGAACCATCCGGTATAGATGGCAATAAGCAAACCACCTATTGGCAACATAATCTTTGCTGTGACAAAATCAAACAAGTCGAAAATGTTCAATCCACCTACGGTATAATCGCTCCAAACACCCATCGACAACGAACATGCCACACCTACTACCACACAAAATATGGTACATCCTATTGCCGACCATCTGCGACGAATGTGGAACTCCTCTTTCATATAGATAGTTGGAACCTCCAGCAATCCCATGGCAGAGGTAAGTGTTGCCAAGGTTAACAGCAGATAGAACAACAGCGAGAACACATATGATATAATAGGCGAACCAGAGAATGCCTGCTGGAACACATTTGGCAAGGTGATAAATACCAAAGAAGGACCAGCACCTGGTTCGATACCTACCGAAAATGCTGCAGGGAAAATAATTACACCTGCCAAAATAGCAATCAGCGTATCAATAGACGCTACATTCACTGCATTTGAGAACAGTTTATCCTCTTTTCTAAAATAAGATGCATAGGTACACAAACACCCCATACTAAGACTTAGCGAGAAGAATGCCTGACCCATGGCAGAAAGGAAAGTACCTGGTGTAACCTTTGAAAAATCGGGGTTAAAGAGGAAGTCGATACCTTTTTCCGATTTAGGAAGAACCAAGGAACTAACCGCCAATACCAGCACAAAGACACACAATAAAGGCATCATTAATGTTGAACCTTTTTCAATTCCTTTCTTTACACCCAAAAGGATAACCGCCAGATTGATACCCATGAATATCACCATGCAGATAATGGGACGAACAGGATTTGACACAAAAGCAGAAAAATCTGCAGCAAACTGATCGGGTGTTTTGCCAGCAAAACCATCAGCACCTGCCTCTATCAGGTATTCTAAGGTCCAACCTGCTGCCACACCATAGTAACAGAGAATGAGGGTTCCGGTAAGTACTCCTAGAAAACCCACCCATTTCCAGTGCTTACTACCTCCCATCATGCCAAAGGCACGGGCTGTATTGCTCTGTGCATGACGTCCTACAGCAAACTCAGACATCATCAATGGCAAACCGAAAATGGCAATACATGCTATATAAATCAGCAAAAAAGCAGCACCGCCATTCTGACCTGTTTCGTAAGGGAAGCGCCAAATGTTACCCAAACCAACAGCCGAACCGGCAGCAACCAAAACGCCGCCTAATCTACTTCCGAAATTTCCTCTGTTATCTACACTCATAGTTTTCTATCCATCAAAAGAGTCCTAATTCATTTAAAAATATCAACAAAATGCATACTGGCGCCAAATATCGCACAATAAAACGATAGGCAGGATACAAAGGTTGATGAATGCTTCCGTTATTGGTAAGTTCGGCACGCAACACCTTTTCGTCTACTACCCAACCTACAAACAAGCAAATCAGGAATGCACCAACTGGCATAAACAACTTGGCTACCAAGAAATCGAACAAATCAAAGAATCCCATGCCAAACAATTGCACATCTCCCCAAATTCCAAACGACAAAGCACATGCTGTTCCCAATAACACACATACTAAAGTTACCCCTAGAGATGCTTTAGGACGACTGACGCGGAATTCTTCATGGAAGTACGCTGCAGCCATCTCGAGCATGGAAATGGAAGAAGTCAATGCTGCCATTACGAGCAACAAATAGAATAGCAGAGAGAATGAATATGCCAGCCATGGCAATCCGCTAAATACCTGCTGAAACACATTTGGCAAGGTGATGAACACCAAAGAAGGACCTGCATCTGGTTGCATTCCATCTATTGAATATACTGCTGGGAAAATAATCAAACCAGAGCAAAGAGCTACCATGGTATCGATTCCTGCCACACAGAAACCATTCTTCATGAGGTTTACATCCTTGCGGAAATAACAGGCATAGGTACAAAGGCAACAAATACCTACACTTAACGAGAAAAATGCCTGTCCCATGGCAGACAACACTGTAGAACCTGTTACTTTTGAGAAATCCGGTTCAAACAAGAAACTAAGTCCTTTACCAGCACCAGGAAGTGTAAATGAGCAAATTACCAGTACAAGAATACACACAAACAATACTGGCATCATGATCTTTGCACCACGTTCAATACCTTTCTGCACACCCAAAGCAACAATACCACAGGTTAACGCCAGAATAATCACCATCCATAGAACGGGTTGAACAGGATCTGATGAAAACGCCTGAAAATCTGCTGCATACTGTGCTGCATTCTTACCAGCAAAGGCATTTACGCCAGCTTCGAATGCGTAATCCAATGTCCATCCTGCTACAACAGCATAGTAACTTAACACCAGAAAACCTGCAATTACAGGAATTAATCCCATGAGTTTCCACAATTTCTTGCCACCACTCATTTTTAAGAATGAATGGGTAACATCTTTCTGTCCATGACGACCAATAGCCATCTCGGAAATCATCACTGGTACACCCAGCAATATCATGAAAAAGATGTAAATCAAAATAAAGGCAGCACCACCATTTGCTCCTGTTTCTGTTGGGAAACGCCACACGTTACCTAATCCCACCGCTGAACCTGCTGCTGCCAAAATTGCACCCATTTTGCTGGCAAAACCAGCATTATTTGCATTTGCGCTCATATATAACTGTCAAATTCGTACAAAAACTCTCTTACAACTTGCAAATGTACACTTTTTTATCGTAATTTTGCATATAAAAGAATAAAAGGTTAAAGGTTTGAAGGCATAAAAGGCTAAAAGACTATTGACAATATAACGAAGTCTCATGAAAGATTATAAATTCAGCATTTTTTGTATCCTCTTGATTTGGGTGCTATGCTTTATGAAAGTTCCAGAGTTTGAAGTAATGGAAGATATTCCATTCGTTGACAAATGGACACATATAGTAATGTATGCAGGAACTTGTGGAGTGATATGGATAGAGTATCTGCGAAAGCACCGTACAGAAAGAAACGGGAAAAGGTTGCTGATGTTTGCTATTGTAGCACCTATTATCATGAGCGGTATCATTGAAATCCTGCAGGAAAACTGTACAGGAGGAAACCGAGGAGGTGATTGGCTAGATTTTGCCGCCAACACACTTGGCGTGTTATTGGCGGCTGCTATTGGTCATTTTCTATTCAGAAAGTGGATTCATTAAATCTCATCTTTCCATTTACAGAAAGGATATTGCAATAGATGACTGTTGTAGAAACGACGGTCACCGGTTACTTCTTTTCCGATGAAATCAGGTTTTTCATACGTTTCATCAGGAGAAGAAAGTTCAACTTCTGCCATGACAAGTCCTTCGTTATCACCAAAGAATTCATCCACTTCAAAAACATGATTACCACTACGCACCAACCAACGGCATTTATCAATATACCCATTAGTGCATAGTTTCATCAAATCCATGGCATCGTCCTTACTGATAGGAGTTTCGAATTCATAACGTGATAAACCACCATCATCAGATGGACCTTTTATAGTAATGTACCCTTGTTCATCGCGCACTCTTACCCGAACAGTATTGCCATTCTCATGGCAGATGTATCCTTGAACAATGTGCGTGCAATTAAAGGCCTTATCCTTAAAAGGACCGTTTACCAAAAACTTTCTTTCAATCTCTTGAGCCATGTTTAATCCATGCTATCGCTAAATTCCATCAAGTACGCCTTGATGAATTCATCAATCTTGCCATCCATAACACCATTCACATCACTTGTCTGGTAGTTGGTACGATGGTCTTTCACACGTCGGTCGTCAAACACATAACTTCGAATCTGACTACCCCATTCTATCTTCTTTTTCCCTGCTTCTACCTTAGCTTGCTCTGCCATACGGTGTTGCATCTCCTTATCATACAACATAGAACGCAACAGACGCAAAGCATTTTCCTTATTCTTTGGCTGATCTCGGGTCTCGGTATTTTCAATCAAGATTTCCTCTTCCTCACCAGTGTATGGATCTTTATATTGGTAGCGCAAGCGAACACCTGATTCTACCTTATTTACATTCTGTCCACCAGCACCACCGCTTCGGAAAGTATCCCAACTGATACGTGCCTGTTCAATGTTTACCTCAATTGAGTCATCTACCAAAGGAGTTACAAAGACAGAGGTGAAAGAAGTCATTCGTTTACCCTGAGCATTGTAAGGTGATACACGTACCAAACGATGCACACCATTCTCACTCTTAAGATAACCATAGGCAAATGGTCCTTCTATGTTCAAAGTACAGGTTTTTATACCAGCATCATCACCTTCCAACAAGTTGGCAACCGATAATTTATATCCGTGAGTTTCTGCATAGCGCATATACATACGCATCAGCATCTGTGCCCAATCCTGTGCTTCGGTACCACCTGCACCAGCATTGATTTTCAGCACGCAATCCATATTATCAGCCTCACTGCGAAGCATGTTCTTCAACTCCAGAGCCTCAACGGCCTTTGATGCTTTTCCAAAAGCAGAATCTACTTCGTCTTCGGTAACCAATTCTTCCTTATAGAATTCAAAAGCGGTGGCAACCTCATCTGTAAGGGTTTTCACCTCTTTATATCCATCAATCCATGCCTGCAAGGCCTTTACCTTTTTCATCTGCACCTCGGCAGCCTTTGCATCATCCCAGAAACCTGGAGCCTGGGTTCGTAGTTGCTCTTCTTCTACTTCTACCTGCTTGCTTTCAATACCCAGATAACGATAAAGTGCATCTGTGCGGTCTTTCAGGTCTTTCAGTTGTTCAATAGTTATCATATCTTATTCTTCGTACATTTTGCTAATTTCTGTTGCATAATTCTGCAACAACACTGAACGTTTTACTTTCAATGTGTTTGTTATTTCACCCTTTGCCATTGAGAATGGTTCTGGTAGTAATGTAAAGCGTTTTACCTTTTCATAACTTGCCAATGTATGCTGCAATGCATTTATTCTCTTTTCTAGCATTGTGTAGATTTCCTTGTTCGCCAGCAATTCTGACATCGATGCATAGGAAATATTATTTTCCTTGGCATATTTTTCTATTTCCGCATAAGCAGGAACAATCAAGGCAGAAACAAACTTTCGCTTGTCGGCAATAATAGAAATCTGATCAATATACTTATCCACACAAAGCAAGCTCTCCAACACCTGAGGAGCAATATACTTTCCGTTAGAGGTCTTGTACAAATCCTTGATTCTATCGGTGATAAACAATTCACCATCCTTTATATAACCAGCATCACCAGTATGGAAGAATCCATCTGCATCGAACGCCTCACGATTTGCCTCTTCCTTTTTATAATATCCATGAGTGATATTAGGACCTTTGACCAAGATTTCATCATTCTCGCCAATCTTTACTTGCACACCAGGAAGAGGACGACCGATAGAGCCGATGGTTTTAATGCCCTGATCACACGATACAGTTGCAGTAGATTCTGTTAATCCGTAACCAGCAATCATGCCAATGCCAACAGAATGAACAAACTCTTCAATTGCTGGCGGAATAGCAGCACCTGCAGTTGGGAAGAATGTTCCTTTTTCCAATCCTATGGCTTTTGACAGCATGCGGAATATGGTCTTCTTATAGAAACTGTATTTGAAATGTAACAGGAAAGATGGTTTCTTTCCTTGTGCCAAATACTCCAGATTATGTTTTTTACCCAGTTTCAAGGCGTGTTTGATAAGTGCTCTCAAAATTCCAGGGAAAGTTGCAATCTTTTGCTGTACACCATCATAAACCTTTTCCCAGAAACGAGGAACAGCACACATCATGTTAGGACGCACCTCTAACAATGAGCGGGTAATAGAACGGGGATCGTGATTTACACACACCTCAATACCTGCCTCCATGCAAAGGAAAGTCCATGCTCGTTCAAACACGTGGGTTAAAGGCAAGAAGTTCATGGATACGCTATTAGGTACAAACAATGATTCTCCCAAAACCTCAAAATGTGCATAGAATTGTGCAGTGAAGCAAGAATGATGCAAGGTAACGCCCTTTGGCTCACCTGTGGTTCCAGATGTGTAAAGGATGTTTGCAATATCATCTTCCGAGCACTGACTTCTCAATTCCTCAACCTGTGCCTTATAATCCTGAATTGATACTTCATTAATGAATTCATCCAAATATATTGAGGTGTTGTCTTCTGCCTTCTTCTTTACGTTGGCATCAAAGATGATGATTTTTTCCAGAGTAGGACATTGGTTAAGAACCTGATAAGAAATATCATACTGAACCTGTCCACCCACAAAAAGCAAACGGATTTCGGCATCATCAATGATATATTTCACCTGTGCTGCCGAACTGGTAGCATATAATGGAATGGTTACTGCACGAATGGCAAAAGCAGCCAAATCTGTAACAATACCTTTAGGACTATTTTCGGTGAAAACAGCCATATTCTCCTGAATCTTCACGCCATGACCAAGCATAGCACATGCCAGTTCAGATACCTGTGCTGCTACGGTAGGCCATGTGATAGGCAACCATTTCTTCTGTTGGTCATCACGA
This sequence comes from Candidatus Minthousia equi, assembly GCA_018065125.1. Taxonomy (GTDB): domain Bacteria; phylum Bacteroidota; class Bacteroidia; order Bacteroidales; family Bacteroidaceae; genus Minthousia; species Minthousia equi. The sequence continues at coordinate 34,251 of JAGHTY010000076.1, read as the reverse complement.
TAACGTAATGCCACACGGTCACCCCATCTTTTTACCTGTTCTTCAGGGAGTATTCCTAAATGAAAAACCGTATAACTCATTTTCCTTAAACTAACTGTAAGCCATCCAGCAATTCTACATATTTTGAAATGGCTTCTCTTATTTCTTCTACCTTTATATATTCATTAGCAGTATGTGAACGTGCCGAATCGCCTGGCCCCATCTTCATGGAAGGGAATGGCATCAATGCCTGATTCGACAAAGTGGGTGAACCAAAAGGTTTTCTACCCATCTCTACTGCTTTCTTCACCAATGGATGCTCCATTGAAATACCCGATGAGTTCAGGCGGAATGAACGTGCCTTTACTTCACAAGTAGTGTGTTCACATATCAGCTCGTATATCTCCTGATTGCTATAGCAATCGTTACTTCTAACATCTACAACAAACGAACATTTGTCGGGTATCACATTGTGTTGTGTACCTGCCTGTATCATTGTCACGCTTGTCTTTACAGGTCCTAATGTGGGTGATACCTTTTCAAACTGATAGTCACGAAACCACCTTATATCATCCAACACTTTGTACAAGGCATTATCTCCTTCGTTTCGTGCTGCATGACCCGCCTTTCCATAGGCTGTAACATCCAACACCATCAATCCTTTTTCTGCCACAGCAGGATGCATGCCGGTAGGTTCACCAGCCAAAGCTACAGTAATTGGAGGCATCAAAGGCAATGCGCTTTCAAATCCATTCTTTCCTGAAACCTCTTCCTCGGAAGAAGCTGAAAACACAAGGTTATAGGATTGCACTTTCTTTGTCAGCACACAAAATGCCTGTAACAAGGAAACCACACTAGCACCATCATCATTGCTACCCAATCCATACAGAACACCATCTTTCAAAATAGGCTGATAAGGATCTGTTTCCCATCCATTCACGGGTTTTACGGTATCCAGATGTGCATCCAGCAACAATGTTGGTTTTGATGCATCATAATCCGGACAGACACACCATATATTATTTCCATGGCGCTGGGGATTCAGTTGCATCTCCTTCAGCCATGCCTCGAATTTATCTGCAACAGCAGCCTCATCCCTGCTTACAGAGGGAGTAGCAATCATCTGCATGAGCAGTGAAACGGCTTCGGTTGTCAAATTATCCAAGTTTTGCATCATTTTCTAATTTATCTGCGAATCCAAGATTCGGGGTTTAACTTTGCTGTTTCCTTTCTTAACTGGAAATGCAGCACATAACCATCTTCGCCACTGTTGGCAACACGACCAATGTTCTGACGTGCCTTCACCTTCTGGCCCTTAGTAACTGACACGGAAGATAAGTTGCAATATACTGAAATGTAACTTCCGTGACGCACCAGAACACCTTGTGTGCCTCCGAATGAGAAGATTACAGAAACTTCTCCATCGAAAATTGCACGTGCATTGGCACCAGCCTCACCTCGGATATCAATACCTTTGCTATCCAGTGTTACATTCTTCAAGCCACCCACGCTATGTGATCCAAAATGACGGACAATGACATATGAACTGGTAATTGGCATTGGCATCACACCCTTGTTGCGTTCAAATCCACCAGTCATTACCCTATCGTCATTGCTGGCATCGTATTTCTCCATACGTTCTGCCTTTTTCGTGGTTGTGGTAGTAGTTGCCACCTCAGTATTTTCTTCTTTCCTAACTGGGGAATTATTTTTTCCTGCCTGGGAAGATGAATTTTCGTTCTTTTTCGTCGCATTCGAATTGTTGGCATTTGCTGCTGCATTTCGTCTTGCTTCTGCCTCTTTACGTGCAGCCTCTTCCTTGCGTTTGCGTTCTGCTTCTGCCTTACGCTTTCGTTCTGCCTCACGACGTGCTTCTTCTTTCTTTCTTCGCTCTTCTGCCTTACGGATTTCCTCCTCTACAAGGCGGTCAATCTGTGCATTCAGGGATTCGCTCTGCTTTTTCTTCTGGTTTATCTCACCCTGAACTGCCACCTGCTTCTTCTGTAAATCGGCAACCAGCTTTTTCTGTTGCTCTTGTTTGGCAGATAGTTTTTCCTTTTCCTTCTGACCCTGACGTAACAAGGTGGATTTTTCTCCCTTTGCAGCCAGCAAATCTGCCTTTTTCTGCTGGATGATTTTCTGTTCAGAGATTAGTTGCTCACCTTGTGCCTTCAAATAGCTGGCATATTCACGAACATATCTTGAACGACGATACATCTGTCCTACTGTAGTAGCCGAGAACACAAACATCAGTTTGCTTTGAATGGAGCGGTTATTCCTGAAAGCGTATTTCATAGACTTTTCATACTTGGCACGCTTGTCTTTCAAATCTGCCTCAAGAGTTTCCAACTGCACCTCAACCACTTCAATTTCTTCATCTAACGCCTTAATGTCTGAGTCGATGGTAGAAACATATCTTTGCTGCTGACTTATCTGACCATCCAAGACAGCCAAATCTCCCAGCTGACTCTTTACATCCTTTTTCATGGTTAACAAGAGCTTTTCCGACTGAGTTATCTGCTTCTGCAACTCAGTTCTACGAGCTTGAAGGTTCTTAATCTTCTTGTTCGTCTGAGCTTCTGCAGGCAAAAATCCAATCAGCAGCAGGAGTGTAAAAAGAATGTGTCTCAATCGCATGAATTATAGATGTAACAATTTCTTCAATAAATCCTCTGCATCCACCTCACTATAGGAACTTTTCACGTTGGTACGTGTTTCCCACTTTGTATCTGCAGTAAGGCTGCTTAGCAGAATATCAACACTTACGGCATGGTCACCACTTAATGAAATCTTATGATGCATTGGGAACTGACGTCCTCTAAAATCAGCAAACTTTGAATACGTCCAATTAAATTCTGGTCCATCACCCTTTACCGACGTAATCTGAGTTTGCTGCACCAAGGCATTTGCCAATGCCGTAAGGAATTTGAACTTCAGTTTCTTGTTCTGATAAGAAATCACTGCATTTTCATCACTTGTGCGGGTAGCAGCAAGAAGCGACATATTGCCTTTCACTGCTTTTTTGCCAGGAATAAATATCTCGTTACGGAACAATGCTTGCAACGAATAGAAATTCAACTCTGCCTCTCTTAGGAAGTCCAATTTATCATAGGAAGAGCGTACGTATCTTTTGTTGATACGGTCAACAAATAACACATCGTCCTTAGTAAATTCAATTCTACCAGCCTCAACAAAGCCGAATGCTACCAATGACATCTGGATAACATCATCACGCTTCATTTTCAAGTTTCCACCCACAGAGATATTCTGTCCGTCGGTAGAAAGACTGAATTTCATCTTGGCTGTCATACACTCCGATGCAACAAGCTTAGTAGTAGCCTGTGCCAAGAACTTTTCTGCCACAAATTGCGCACCTGTTTTTTCCGTTACCTTTGCAGGATCGGTATCAGCCACCTTTTTTGAGGTTCCACACGATGTAACAATTGCTACTACGAGGAGTAACAATAAATTCCTTTTAAGATTTCTGTTCATTGTGCAATATATTTTTTCTGACTAATTTTCTTTTTCAACGTCTTTGAATCACACCCCATTTCATCTGCCTTCATCCAGTATTCCACAGCCTTTTCTGTTTCTCCATTCTTGCTATAGATATCACCAGCATGTTCAACTATACCCGAATGTGCTTCACCTCCAGTCTTCATCGACTCATCTATATAGATTCGTGCTTCGGTGTATTTGCCACGAAGGAAAAGAATCCAAGCATAGGTATCCAGTTCATTATAGGTCTTTGATTCACTCTTTATTGTTTTAAAACTCATCTCCTCGGCTTTTTCTAAGTCGAGGTTTTCCAATGCCAGATAATAGGCATAATTGTTCAAAACCAAGTTGTTATTGGCGTTGTAACCCAATGCCAAATCATAGGCAGCATAGCAATCCTGCGATTTTCCTTGTGAGTGAAGAATATCGCCAATGCATCCATAAATGGTAGATGCCATATCATTATCTGTTTCGGCATTGATATAAGAAGTGGCATTCTGGAATGCTTTCAGCGCATTTTCTTCTCGGTCAAGCTGCATGTACGACATCCCAAGATAGTAGTGATAGGTAATATCTTCTGGTGTATAGGATATCGCCTCCTCACACAATCTTACAGCCTCTACAAAATCGCTGTCCTTGAAGGCATAATCCAGCAATTGATATCTTGCAACCGGATAGCCAGGATCTAACTCCAATACCCTGAGCAAGGATTTCTTTATCTGTTGCTTTGGAACCTGCTTCTGTATCTGGTATTGAGCAGTAAGCAATGCCATTGAGGCATCATCCTGTGGTAACTCCATTGCCTTATCCAACAATGCAAATACCTTTGTGCTATCAGTATTGTTCATTTCCGCACTATAGATAACGCGTCGCATTACCGATACTCGTGTCTCAGAATCTAATGATGGGTTCAACACGATTTCTTCCAGCACCTTGTCCGATTTCTGCTTGTCGCCAGTCTTCTCGTAGTAAGAAGCCATTGACAATTGCGCCAAAGGATTTTCTGGTTCTTCCTTCAAAACACCTTGGTAAAGATTCAACGCTTTCTTTGCATTGCCATTATCCAAGTATAAATCGCCCATAACTATACGGTAGCGCAAGTCGTTAGGATATTCCTTCACCAGTTCGTCTATTTCATCAAACGCCTTATCTTTCTGGTTCATCTGAAGGTAAATCCTAAACTTCTGCATGCTCAGTTGTTCACTTTTCCCCTCCAATTGTTCAATCTGATCCAAGGCGAAAATTGCTTTTTCATAGTTTTGCTGACCAATATACATTTCCAGCAAGCCATAATACACATCGCTCTTTGATTCTTCTACTTCAACCAAGTCTTCCAAGACAGAAATTGCCTTATCTGTCATGTTATGCGTTTGGTAATAGTTGGCAAGCACCTGCTTGTACCATCCATTCTGGGGGGCAAGTTCCACTGCACGTTCGTAATAGCGCTGAGCTTCTTCCTGTGTTCCCAGCACACTGGCAAAACGTGCCATATCAAACAGTGCTTCAGGAGCATCGGGATTGATATCCAAAGCATGCTTGTAGAGTTCAAAACTCTGAGCATAATTTCCCAGATTACGTTGTCTTACCGCCTCAAGAAAATAATAGTTAAAACGCGTTTGCTGTGCCCAGCACATTGTGCTTGCACAGATAAGCAAAAAGACTAAAAAACAACGTTTTAACTTCATCTTAATACCCCTCAGCATTATACTCCAGTATGGCCAAAACCACCAGCTCCACGCTCTGTTTCATCCAATGACTCTACCAATTCCCACTCTGCCTGCTCGTATCGTGCAATGACCATCTGGGCAATTCTTTCGCCATCTTCAACAACAAAATCCTGATTTGAAAGATTCACCAGAATTACACCAATCTCGCCTCTATAATCAGCATCAATAGTTCCTGGCGAATTCAATACGGTAATACCTTTCTTCAATGCCAAACCACTGCGAGGACGAACTTGTGCCTCATAGCCATCTGGCAAAGCCATGAACAAACCTGTTGGAATCAGTTTTCTTTCCAATGGATTCAGGGTTACAGGTTCTTCCAAATTTGCTCTCAAATCCATTCCTGCCGACTGCAAAGTGGCATATGCAGGCAACTGGTGATGGCTTTTATTGATTATTTTTACTTTCATACGATATTGCTATTTTAATTAAGGTACAAAGGTAATGATTTTTTTCGGCAATTAAGGCGAATCTTCGCACAAAATAACGTACTTTTGCACAAAACAATAATGGAAGATTATGAATTGGGCACAACTATTATCTAACAAGCGCCTTGGACAAGAGGATTCTCATCACAGACATAGCGATGACCGTTCCGAGTTTCAACGCGATTTTGACCGCTTGATTTTCTCTGCACCATTTCGCAGATTACAGAACAAGACACAGGTTTTTCCTTTGCCTGGAAGTGTATTTGTACACAACCGACTTACCCATAGCATTGAGGTTTCTAGTGTGGGAAGATCATTGGCATCGGAAATTGCCCATAAGTTGTTGCAGCTTCATCCAGAATTGACAAATACCCATTTATCCGAGATTGGTTCCATTGTTTCGGCAGCATGTCTAGCACATGATTTGGGCAATCCTCCTTTTGGGCATTCTGGCGAAAAAGCCATCGGAACATATTTCTCAGAGCGTGGAGGCTTGAAACTAAAAGAACATCTTACTTCTGAGGAATGGAACGACATTACCCATTTTGAAGGAAATGCCAATGCCTTTCGATTACTTACTCACCAGTTTAAAGGTAGAAGACCAGGAGGCTTTGTCCTTACCTATTCTACCCTTGCAAGCATTGTAAAATACCCTTTTGAATCTACCGCTGCAGGAAAGAAACAGAAGTTCGGATTTTTCAACAGTGACAAGAACGATTACCTAAAGATTGCAGAAGAACTTGGATTGAAAAAAATCAGCGCCGAAGGTAAGCCTATCAAATATGCACGTCATCCCCTTGTTTACTTAGTAGAAGCCGCAGATGACATCTGTTACGAGATTATGGATTTAGAGGATGCTCATAAACTCAAATTGGTTACCACACAGAAGGCGCACGAACTTTTACTTGGCTTTTTCGATGAAAACAGGCAAAACACAATTAAAGAAACATTCTCTTTTGTAACAGACATCAACGAGCAGATCGTTTATTTGCGTTCTTGTGTTATTGGTTGTCTAGTCAAGGAATGCGTTCAGGTATTTATTGATAATGAAAAGCAAATTCTCGAAGGCACATTCCAAGGAAGTCTCATCAGTCATATCAGTGAAAGACCACTGAAAGCATACAAGAGTTGTGAAGATTTTTCATTAACCAACATTTACAAGTCAAAGGATGTTGTGGACATTGAACTTGCAGGTTTCAAAGTTATCAGCACCCTAATAGAATTGATGATTGAGGCTGTTACAAATCCAGAAAAAGCATATTCAAAACTGCTAATCAACCGAGTAAGCAGCCAATACGAAATAGATTCGCCAACGCTTTATGGCAAGATTTTGGCGGTTTTAGACTACATCTCGGGAATGACTGATGTATTTGCACTCGACTTATATCGCAAAATTAACGGGAATTCCTTGCCTATCGTATAAAAAAGGAGTACATTTGCGAAACAAAAATCTAATAAATCTAACAAGAACCATGAATAAAGTAAAAAGTTTATTTTTGAGCAGTTTACTCTGCTGTGGTTTTGCTTATGCACAAGTAAAGCCTGCCATCCCTTACAATGCTGAAATTGAGCAAAAAGTAGAAAACACTTTAGCCAAGATGACATTGGACGAAAAGATAGGTCAGATGTGCGAACTCACAGCAGATGTTGTTACCAACTGGGAAGACAAAGATGGTTGGTCATTGAATCCCCAAGCACTTGATAATGTTTTTGGAAAATACAAAGTAGGATCTATACTAAACGTTCCTAAGAGTATTGCACAAACGCCAGAAACCTGGGCAACTGGCATTCGCCAGATTAACCAAGCATCTGCAAAAGCTTCGGGCATTGCACAGATTTATGGTGTTGACCAAATGCATGGTACTACTTATACTTATGGTGGTACACTTTTCCCACAGTCAATTAATCAGGCAGCCTCATTCAACAGAAGCATCCCTTTCCGTGTAGCAGACGTTTGTGCATACGAAACAAACGCTTGTTTGATTCCTTGGGTTTATGCTCCTGTTATGGATTTAGGCAAACAGCCCATCTGGCCTCGTCACTGGGAAAGCTTTGGTGAAGATGCACTTGTAAACAGCGAAATGGCAGTTCAGGCAGTTTTGGGATTCCAAGGTGGTGACCCTAACAACATCGATGATTACCATGTTGCTGCTTGTCTGAAGCACTACATTGGTTACGGAAACCCTATCAACGGAAAAGACCGTACACCTTCTAGCATCAGCGAACGTGAACTTCGCGAGAAGTATTTCGAACCTTTCAAGAATTGTGCAAAGGCTGGTGCTCTTTCAATTATGGTAAATTCTGCCAACAACAACGGCATGCCTGTTCACGCTAACTACCGTCTGCTTACCGAATGGTTTAAGGAAGGTTTGAACTGGGATGGTATGATTGTTACCGACTGGGCAGACATCAACAACCTATTCTCTCGCGACCACATTGCTGCTGACAAGAAAGAAGCCATTGAACTGGCAATTAATGCTGGTATCGATATGAGCATGGATCCATACAGCACAGAGTTCTGTGATTTGCTGAAAGAATTAGTAAACGAGGGTCGTGTCAAGATGAGTCGTATCGATGATGCTGTTCGCAGAATCCTTCGTTTGAAGTATCGTCTGCATCTTGATGATACCAAGACTTGGGACATCGACACCAAGAAGTTAGCAAAGAAATATAACAAGTTTGGTTCTGAAGAGCACAGTTTGGAAGCAACTCGTATGGCAGAGGAATGTATTGTCTTATTAAAGAATACTGACAATATTCTGCCTTTGAAAATGGGCACAAAGATTCTGGTTACAGGTCCTAATGCCAACAATTTCCGTCCACAAACTGGTGGTTGGAGTTATAGTTGGGAAGGTGATCAGGCAGACAAGATTGCTCGTCAGATTGGTAAGTACAAGACCTTCTACGAAGCACTTGCAGACAAATTTGGGGCAGAAAACGTAACCTTGGAAGAAGGTGTTACCTACAAATATGGCGACATGACCGTCAACTTTGAACTGGAGAATGAACCTAATATCGATGCTGCTGTAAAGGCAGCTGAAGGCAAGGATGTCATCATCGCTTTCATCGGAGAGAATAGTTATGCAGAAACTCCAGGAAACATCAACGACTTGAATATTAGCATCAATCAGCAGAACCTGATTAAAGCATTGGCAAAGACAGGAAAACCAATCATCATGGTTTTGAATGAAGGTCGTCCTCGTATCATCAAGGATATCGAACCTCTTTCAAAGGCTACTATCAATGCCATGTTGCCAAGTAACTATGGTGGCGTAGCCCTTGCAAACTTGATGGCAGGTGATGCTAACTTTAGTGCAAAACTTCCATTTACCTATCCTAAGCATATCAGTGGTTTAAGTTCATACGACTTCAAGCCTTGTGAAAGAATGGAAACCATGAGTGGTAACTATAACTACGACGCAAAAATTGATGTACAGTTTGAGTTTGGCGAAGGTATTAGCTACACCACCTATTCTTACAGCAATTTGAAACTGAACAAGGACAACTTTACCGCTAACGATGAACTTGTTTTCACTGTTGATGTTACCAATACTGGTAAGGTTGCAGGTAAGGAACCTGTTCTTTTGTTCATCTCCGACCTTGTTGCACGCATCACCCCTGACAACAAGCGCCTTCGTGCTTTTGACAAGGTTGAATTGCAACCAGGAGAAACCAAGACAGTTTCACTGAAAGTAAAGGGAAGCGACCTAGCATATGTTGGATATGATGAAAAATGGATTCTGGAGAAAGGTGAATTCCGTGCCAGAATTGCTGATCAAGCATTGAATTTCAACTGTACAGAAACAAAAATCTGGAATACCCCAAATCGTGAAGACGAATAACGAATAAAATAATTTAATAAAATGAGCAACAAAATTTACGGACATTTTGATGACGTCAACAGAGAGTACGTCATCACCGATCCTGCAACCCCTTGGCCTTGGATCAACTATCTGGGCAATGAGGATTTCTTCTCATTGATTAGCAATACTGCTGGTGGTTACAGTTTTTACAAGGATGCTAAGTTCCGCCGCATTACACGTTATCGCTACAATGGTGTACCTATGGATAATGGCGGTCGCTACTTCTACATCAACGACAACGGCACTGTATGGAATCCAGGATGGAAGCCTTGCAAGACTCCACTTGATAGCTATGAGTGTCGTCATGGTATGAATTATACCCGTATTACCGGCAGCAAGAACGGTATCGAGGCAAGCGTGCTGTTCTTTGTTCCACTAAAAACTTGGGCCGAAGTTCAGAAGGTAACCTTGAAGAACACTACTAGTGAAACCAAGACCATTAAACTATTCTCTTTTGCAGAGTGGTGTTTATGGAATGCTGCTACCGATATGGAAAACTTCCAGCGTAATTTCTCTACCGGCGAGGTTGAAATCGATGGCAACGTCATTTACCACAAGACTGAATACAAAGAGCGTCGTAACCACTACGCATACTATAGCGTAAATGTTCCTGTTCAGGGATATGATACCGACCGTGAGTCATTCATCGGTTTGTACAATGAATTTGCAAACCCTCAGTGTGTAATGGCAGGCAAACCAGGCAATAGCTTAGCACATGGCTGGAGTCCTATCGCTTCTCATTATATCGAAGTTGAGTTGAAGGCAGGTGAAAGCAAGGACTTCATCTTCTTGTTGGGTTATGTTGAGAACGAGCAAGATGAGAAATTCTGTAAGGAAGACATTGCACGCAAGAAGAATGGCGAACTGATTTCTTCTCAGGCAAGTGATGTAACTTTCGTGAACAAGAAGAAAGCACAGGAAACCATCAACAAGTTTGCAACAGTAGAAGCCGTTGACGCTGCATACAACGAGTTGCGTCAGATGTGGGATGACCTGTTGGACAAGTACGTTGTTGCTTCTGGCGATGAGCGTCTGGATCGTATGGTAAATATCTGGAATCAGTACCAGTGTATGATTACCTTCAACTTCAGTCGAAGCGCAAGTTTCTTCGAAAGTGGTGTTGGACGTGGTATGGGATTCCGCGACAGCAACCAGGATTTGGTTGGTTTCGTTCACCAGATTCCTTCACGTGCACGCGAGCGTATCATTGATATTGCATCAACTCAGTTCCCAGATGGTGGTTGTTACCACCAGTATCAGCCACTGACCAAGCATGGTAACAATGACATTGGTGGTGGTTTCAATGACGACCCAATGTGGTTAATCTTTGGTACTGTAGCCTATATCAAGGAGACCGGTGATTTCTCTATCCTTGATGAAATGGTTCCTTGGGATAACGAAGCTGGTACCGAGGTTCCTTTGATGGATCACTTGCGAATCTCTTTCAACCACGTTGTTGAGAACCTTGGTCCTCACATGTTGCCACTGATTGGTCGTGCCGACTGGAACGACTGCTTGAATCTGAACTGTTTCTCATGGGATCCAAACGAAAGTTTCCAGACTACAGAGAACAAGACCGAAGGCAGCAAGGCAGAGTCTTTGATGATTGCAGGTTTGTTCGTATTGGTAGGAAAAGACTACGTGGAACTTTGCCAGCAATTGGGTAAAGGCGAAGAGGCTGCTCGTGCCCAGAAGTGCATCGACTCAATGGTAGAGGCTGTAAAGAAGCACGGATGGGATGGTGAATGGTATCTGCGCGCATACGACTTCTACGGAAACAAGATTGGTTCAAACGATAACGAAGAAGGAAAGATCTTCATCGAGAGCCAAGGATTCTGTACCATGGCTGGTATCGGTTTGGAAGAAGGTTTGGTTGACAAGGCTCTTGACGCTTGCAAGAAGCACTTGGATTGCGAACATGGTATGGTTTTGAACTGGCCTGCATATACTACTTATCATGTAGAAATGGGTGAAATCAGTTCTTACCCTGCTGGTTACAAGGAAAATGCCGGTATCTTCTGCCATAACAATCCTTGGGTTATCATTGGTGAAACTGTTGCCGGACGTGGTAATGACGCTTGGGAACACTACACCAAGATTTGTCCAGCATGGATTCAGGATCAAACCTTACACAAGGTAGAACCATATGTATATAGTCAGATGGTAGCAGGTAAGGATGCCGCAAAACCAGGTGAAGGAAAGAACTCTTGGTTGACTGGTACCGCAGCATGGAACTGGTACACCATTACCCAGTTCATTCTTGGTGTTAAACCTGCTTACGATGGAATCTTCATCGATCCATGTATTCCAAGTACCATGAAGGAATACACTGTTAAGCGTGTATTGCGCGGTGCAGAATACAACATCACCGTAAAGAATCCAAATGGTGTTCAGAAGGGTGTCAAGAGCATTACCGTTGATGGTGTTGCCATTGAGGGCACACATGTTCAACACGCTCCAGGAAAACACGAAGTTGAGGTTATCATGGGTTAATAAAAAAAAGGTTCCGAAATTATTCGGAACCTTTTTTATTGTTTATGTGTCATGATGTCAAGCACCATTCTATCAGTTTCGTTCATTCCATCAGCACCAACCCTGGTAAGGTTATGGATACATCTGTCCACATCATCTTCAATCAAACCCTCATAACTGGTTACATAACGATTCTGTATTGCCAACATTGCAGAAAGCACAGCAGTAGAAACACCACTTGACACTTTCAAGGCACAACTTGGTTTTGCACCGTCACATACCATTCCTGCCAGATTGGCAATCATATTCTTTACACTATAAGCAACCTGTTCATAGCTTCCACCCATTAGATAGGTAATACCACAACTTGAACCGGTAGAGGCGACTACACAACCACAGAGTGCACTTAGGCGTCCCAGACTTTGCTTGATATAAATAGCTGTGAGATGACTTAAAATCAATGCACGTGTCAGTTCCTCAGCAGTATTGTGATTTTCTTCAGCAAATACCACCACTGGCATGGTGGCAGCAATTCCCTGATTTCCACTTCCTGAATTACTCATAACAGGAATCATGGCTCCTGCCATTCGGGCATCACAAGCACAACTGGTAGCAGAAAGGATATGCGAGAAAATGCTGTCTCCCATAATACCTTTACCTAATGGGCGACTCAAAGTTTTACCTAACTCATGGCCATAGTTACCTTTTAGTGCCTCTTGAGAAGCTTTTTCATTCAGCGTACGCGCTTCATTGATAAACTCCAACTCTTCTAAAGGAGTTGTAGTTGCAAACTCATACACTTTTCTTAAAGTCAAAGGTACATTTCCTGCGCTTCCTTCAGAATCTGCACTACCTCTATCTTGTGAAAGGGTTTCACATGCCTCACCATTACATTTGACAATCTTGGCAAAATGAGTATGGGCACCAGTAATAATGGCTGTTGCAGAATCATCACCAGCTTTAACCTTTACCTCTATATAGAGTTTTTCGGTAATGTTATCCTTTAGGCCTATCTTTATTCTATTTTCGGCAATGAATTGTTTTCCTTGCTCTACAGTTTCTGGAGTACTATCACGCAGTACTTCAAGTTGATAATCACTTTTGCCTACTATTGCACCCAAGGCGATAGCAATAGGTAAACCTATCATGCCTGTTCCTGGAATGCCTACACCCATGGCATTCTTCAGCATATTGGCACTAAGTTCCACCTCAATACTTTCAGGAAACTTGCCTAATGTTTCTGTTGCCTTTGCCACACATAGTGAAACGGCAGTTGGTTCTGTACAACCTATGGCAGGAACCACCTCGCGCTTTATCAGCGCAATGATGTTTTGCTGTTCTTCCTTACACAACATAGGCTTATCTTATTTCTTGTAGTTCTCCAGACCTTTATCCAAGAATTCAATGTAGTGATCTACATTCTCATCATGACTATAGCTCTTGTTCAAAGGTTTTCCATTGTTATCCAGCAATACATAGAATGGCTGTGTTTGAGCGCCAAACTTAGTACGCTGAAGATAACTCCACTTATCACCTACGGTACGTAACTTACGTATTGTGCCATCAGCCTCGGTTACCTCAACAATTTCAGGAAGAGGAGTCTTGTCGTCTACATACAGAGAAATCAGCACATAATCATTCTCCAACTTTTCCTTTACCTTCTCATCTGTCCATACAGCTGCCTCCATCTGACGGCAGTTTACGCAACCAAATCCAGTAAAGTCAAGCATAACTGGCTTTCCTTGCTCGGCAGCAGCATTCATGCCTTCTTCATAATCCTTATATTTTGCTTCGACAGATGATTCTTCATACAAGTTGAAATCCTGAGTATTCATAGGAGGGGCAAAGGCACTTACAGCCTTACAAGGGGCACCCCAAAGACCAGGAACCATGTAAATGGCAAATGCCAAAGATACCAATGCCATGAAGAAACGGATAACAGAGGTACGAGGATTTGTAATTACATTACCCTCATCATCGTATTCGTCTTCATCATGTGGGAAACGAATCCAACCAATCAGATAGGCACCCAACAGGGCAAATAATACAATCCACAAACTTAAGAATACCTCGCGATCAAGCAAGTGCCATCCGTAAGCCAAGTCGGCAACCGAGAAGAACTTCAGAGAGAATGCCAATTCAATGAAACCTAAGGTTACCTTGATTACATTCATCCAGTTACCGCTCTTTGGAGCACTCTTCAGCCAAGTTGGGAACAAGGCAAATAAGGTAAATGGCAAAGCCAATGCAATGGCGAAGCCCAACATTCCAACTGCAGGACCAACAATGCTACCCGATGTGGCCATCTCTACCAGCAGGAATCCAATGATAGGACCTGTACAAGAGAAAGATACCAATGAAAGGGTAAATGCCATGAGGAAAATGCTTAGCAAACCAGAGGTGTTGCTTGCCTTATTATCCACAGCATTACTCCATTTTGATGGCAAGGTAATTTCGAATCCACCCAAGAAAGAAGCACCAAACACTACCAACATCAGGAAGAAGAAGATGTTAAATACAGCATTGGTTGATAGAGAATTCAATGCACTGGCACCAAACAAACCTGTAATCACCAATCCCAATACAAGGTATATCACAACAATTGAAACACCATAGGTGCACGCATCGCGAATACCTTTCTTCTTGTCATTCTTTGAACGCTTCAGGAAGAAACTTACAGTCATAGGAATGATTGGCCAAACACAAGGAGTGAACAACGCAATCAATCCACCTACAAAGCCAAGGGCAAAGATAGCCAGCAAGCCCTTACCTTTGGTGTCGTTTTCTTCGCCATAGTGCTTTAGTTCTTCAATTACAGGAGTATAGAGGTCAAAATCACCTTCCGATGCCTCAGCAATTGTATCTGTTGCTACTGAATCTTCAGCAACGACTTCCTCTGCCTTTTCTTCTTCAACAGGCTGTTCTTCCAGCTTTTCTTCTGGAGTTTCTTCTTTCTTTGCTACACCCTTGCCCTCATACTTGAAATCCACAGAAGTAGGTGGCATGCAAGTCTGATCGTTACAAGAGCCATACTCCAGATAACCTTCTATCATGTATTTTTCACCTGTGATCTTTACCTTCTGAGTGAAAGATACTGCACCTTCAAAATAGGTGACATTGGCATCGAACATTTCATCGAAATGACTCTTTGCCTTTACAGATGGAGTAAGCGTACCCACTAGTTCTACACCTTCTTTCTTGTCTATGTTAAAGGTAGTAGGAATAGGACCATTGCTTTCTGTAGTGCCATAGATATGCCAGCCAGAGGCAATGTTTCCGGTAAAGATTAGTTCAAACTGATCGGGAGCCGTTTGTTTCTGACTCACCTTAAAGGTTACCTGTGCATAAGTTGCCACTGCCATGAAAGCCAGCAGCATAAAAGAAAGAAATCTCTTCATATTGGTGAATGATTAGTTTTTTAGTAAAAAAGCCCACTCCAAAATAGTTTTGAAGTAGGCCATTTTATTTTTCTTGTCAGAAAAACTCGGGCACTGATTATGCGTTAGTGCGCTTCTCAGCAATACGAGCCTTCTTACCGGTAAGCTTACGCAAGTAGTACAACTTAGCGCGACGTACTTTACCAATCTTGTTTACTTCGATGCTCTCGATAGCTGGAGAGTCGATTGGGAAGATACGCTCTACACCTACAGTACCAGACATCTTACGAACGGTAAAACGCTTCTTGTTCTGGTGACCGGCAATCTTGATAACAACACCACGATACAACTGTACACGCTCCTTGTTACCCTCGACAATTTTGTAAGCTACGGTTACGGTATCACCAGCCTTAAACTTTGGGAATTCCTTGCCAGTAGCAAATGCTTCTTCAGCAATTTTAATTAAATCCATTTTGAAATATACATTAAAAAATTGTTGTGTCGTCCGACATTGGCATATCAGGTTACTCTTCCCATGACAGCGACCAATGCGAAAGCGGGTGCAAAGTAACTACTTTTTTTGCACACTCACAAACCTTCATTCGTTTTTTTGAGAAATTCTTGCCTCTTTTCGTCAATTTGGGTATCTTTGCTCAAAATATTAGCAATCATGAAACTAAATACAAACATAGCCTCCTGGGGAATGGGATTGGTACTGCTGCTTTCTTCTTGCCACACAACGAAGAATGCCATGGTTGCCAGCGCACCATCTTACCATCTAGCAGACGCTTCGTTTCAGCGCATTGAAATAGATGCGTCACTGGATGCTGCACCCAATCCTCATGCTGTGGATTTACTGAATTATTATAAGAAAAAGGTTGACGAAGCCACCTCTCCCATCATTGGTAAAAGTGCACGCTCCATGAAGTCGAAGTTTCCTGAGAGCGAACTATCAAATCTGGTTTCTGATGCCTTGCGCTGGGGGGCTCAGCAATATCTGAACGAACCTGTTGATATTGCCGTATTGAATTTTGGAGGCATCCGCACCACACTTCCTGAAGGTGACGTTACAATTGGTAACATTATAGAAATCACACCCTTCGAGAATATGATTTACGTGTATCATGTAAAAGGAGACGCTATTCTTAAATTGTTTCAGCAACTATGTGAGATAAAGGATGGCGCCCTGTCGGGAGCACAGATTGTATGCAAAGGAAATCAACTGCAAAGTGCCTTGGTTGGTGGCGAAACTGTTAACCCAGATAAAACATACACACTGGCTGCCTTGGACTATATAGCAGAAGGCAATGACGATTTCTCTGAGTTCAAGCAATGGAAAAATCCCATTGTCATTAAGGATATTACCATGCGCCACATTTTCCTGGATTTTGTTGAAGAGCAAACCCGACAAGGAAAAGTTCTCGACAGCAAAATAGAAGGTCGTTTTACCATTGAAAAATAAAACAACATGTTAAGGTCATTACTTATCTTTGTTTTTATCATAACTTGTGGCACCACTTGGGCACAAGAGAAGATAGAACTGAACATCTACCATACTAACGACATGCACAGCCGCATTGAACCGTTACCTGACAATTTCTCAGAAAAGCAAAACGCGGGAAAAGGTGGAATTGTTCGTCGCATTACTTTCATGGAGCAGGAGCGCAAGAAAGATCCTGAATTATTGTTGCTCGACTGCGGTGACTTTTCACAAGGCACACCTTATTATAATATATTTAAGGGGCAGACAGAAGTTGACTTCATGAACCTATGCAAATATGATGTGGCCACCATTGGTAATCATGAGTTTGATTTTGGGCAGGAAAACATGCGAGAGCGTTACCTGCAGGCCCATTTCCCTATTGTTTGTGCCAACTATCAAGTGAAAGGAACAATTCTTGAAGATGTAGTTAAGCCCTATGTTATCCTTCATCGCAAAGGATTGAAGATTGGCATATTTGGATTAGGAACCCGTCTAGAAGGTATGGTGCGCTACGTTAATTATAAAGGTATCGATTATCTTGATCCTGCTCAGTGCGCTAATGAGATTGCCACATATCTGAAAGAAACAGAAAAATGCGACTTGATTATCTGTCTTTCTCATCTTGGCTGGCAAAATGACGTCAACCATCCCGACGGAGATGAGCACATGATCGCAAATAGCCGATACATCGACCTAGTACTAAGCGGACACACCCATACATACATGGTAAAACCACGTTACGTAAGAAACTTAGATGGCAAGGAAACGCCTGTTTACCAAATGGGAAAGAATACTGCCTACATGGGACACATTACCCTTACCTTCACGAAATAAAAGAATAACGGTCAAGGATTTCTCCCTGACCGTATCTGATTTTGTGTTTAATTCTAGCTCAATTATCCTTCCTGGATAGCGCCTGATGGACATGCATCTGCACATGTGCCACAATCCAAACAAGCATCTGGGTTGATTGAGTACTTGTCGCCCTCAGAGATAGCACCTGCTGGGCATTCGTCGATGCAAGTTCCGCATGCAACGCAGTCGTCAGTAATTACGTATGCCATAATAGTAAAATTTAAATTAGTTAGTTACGTTAAATTCTTCAATGCAAAGATACTTATTTTTGTTATTCCCAAAAGGGAAAAAGGGATTTTTTTAGATAAAACGCCAAAAATAATCCCCTTTTTTAGGTATCTGATTCTTTTTTATGCCAATTTTGCACAGCATTCCTTGATTCTACGCATTGCCTCTACGATGTTCTCATCGCTAGTAGCATAGCTCATGCGGAAGCACTCAGGACTACCAAATGCATCACCACCTACAGTTGCCACATGACCTTCTTCAAGCAGATACATGGCAAAATCCATAGAGTTGCCAATTACACGGTCGCCAGCCTTCTTTCCGTAGAATGAAGAACACTTAGGGAACAGATAGAAAGCACCCTTTGGCTCGTTCACTTCCAATCCTGGGATTTCCTTTGCCAACTTCACAATCAGGTTCTTTCTGCGTTCAAATGCCTGACGCATCATCTCTACAGGCTCCTGACTACCGGTATAGGCTGCAACTGCTGCCATCTGGCTAACAGAGCAAGGTCCGCTGGTGTACTGACCCTGCAACTTGTTACATCCCTTTACAATCCAATCTGGACCTGCGATGAAACCAATACGCCAACCTGTCATGGCATACGCCTTTGATACACCATAGATGATAACAGCCTGCTCCTTCATACCTGGGAACTGGCAAATGCTTTCGTGCTTACCTACATAATTAATATGCTCGTAAATCTCATCTGCAACAACGATAACACGTGGGTGCTTCAGGATAACCTCTGCCAATCCCTGCAACTCTTCCTTGCTGTAAACAGAACCGGTAGGGTTACTTGGAGAACACAGAATCAACGCACGGGTATTTGGGGTAATAGCAGCCTCCAACTGTGCTGGTGTAATCTTGAAATCCTGCTCAATTCCAGCCTCAACGATAACAGGAGTACCATCTGCCAACTTTACCATTTCGGTGTACGATACCCAGTAAGGAGCAGGAACAATTACCTCATCACCACTATTTACCAATGCCATGATTACATTACAAACACTCTGCTTTGCACCATTTGAGCAAAGAATCTGAGAAGGTTCGTAATCCAATCCATTCTCATTCTTCAGCTTGGCAACAATGGCATTCTTCAATGCTGGGTAACCTGGAACTGGAGAGTAACGTGAATAGTTGTCGTCGATGGCCTTCTTTGCAGCCTCCTTGATATGGTCTGGAGTATTGAAATCTGGTTCACCTACACTCAAGTTGATAACATCTACACCTTGAGCCTTCAGTTCCTGGCTCTTCTGAGACATCATCAAGGTTTGTGACTGTGCCAATCTGCACAGACGATCGGATAAATTATTCATTTCTTTATATTTTGTATTATTCTCTTCTATCACCGAGGATTCTCAACAAGTAGATAAACAGGTTGATGAAATCCAAATACAGCTGCAAGCTACCCATCAAGGCTACCTTACGACTCATTTCATTGTCTTCAACACCTACTTGCAAGAGCATATTCTTGATTTTCTGGGTATCGAAAGCAGTAAGACCAACGAACAGCACTACACCAACATAGGTAATTACCCATCCCAAGGTGCTGTTTGCCCAGAAAATATTCACAATGGTAGCAATCACCAAGCCAATCAGCAACATCATGAACAACTTGCTGAAACTGGTAAGGTCTTTCTTGGTGGTATAACCGATGAATGACATGACTGCAAAGGTACCTGCTGTTACAAAGAAGGTAGTAGCTACACTTTCGCGGGTATAAACCAGCAAGATTGTAGACAATGTTATACCATTCAGTATTGAATAGATGGCAAACATAATGCCACTTGTCATAAACGACATCTTATGCAGACGGGCAGACAGGATAAATACCACAGCCAGTTCGGCAATGGCAAATACCCAGAACAATCCCTGATGCTGTGCCAGGAAATCCAGGTGACGCTCTAAATAACCAGCCACATAGAAAGCGGTCATACCGGTTAGAACCAATGCCAATGACATCCATACAAACACGCTGCGGAACAACTTGGTAAACGCAGATGACTCAACGATAACATTTGAGCCTAATTGATTTTGATAGTCTAACATATTATTTGTTTTTACTCGCTTCGCTCATACGAAGGCGAAAATATTACTTACTCAATGTGTCGCAAGCGACAACTCTCAACTCTATACTCTCAACACTCAACTCAGATGAAGTGTATGTCCCATTCTCTCCTGCTTGGTTTTCAGGTATCGCTCATCATAATCGGTTGGAGCAATCTCAATAGGAACATTCTCTACTATTTCCAAACCGTAAGCCTCTAAGCCAACACGCTTTGCAGGATTGTTGGTAAGCAGTCGCATCTTGTGCACACCTAACTTCTGAAGAATCTGTGCACCAGTGCCATACTCACGCTCATCTGCCTTGAAACCCAGGTGAAGGTTAGCATCTACAGTATCCAAACCCTGTTCCTGCAACTTGTAGGCACGAATCTTATTCATCAAACCAATGCCACGACCTTCTTGCATCAGGTAAAGCACCACGCCCTTGCCTGCCTCATCAATCATCTTCATTGACTTGTGCAACTGTTCGCCACAATCACAACGCTGGCTGCCAAAAATATCACCTGTTACGCACGAAGAATGCACACGCACCAAAATTGGTTCATCTGGTTCCCATGTACCCTTTATCAGTGCTACGTGTTCCAAGTTATTACTCAGCTGACGGAAAGGTTTTAATCGGAACTTGCCATAACTTGTAGGCATTTCCACCTCTACTCCTTCTTCAACCAGCGTTTCTGTTGCCAGACGGTAGGCTATCAGGTCACGAATGCTGATAATCTTTAAATCGAACTTCTTTGCCACCTCCATTAATTGTGGTAAGCGTGCCATGGTGCCATCTTCGTTCATCACCTCGATTAATGCACCTGCTGGATACAAACCTGCCAAACGTGCCATATCCACAGCTGCTTCTGTATGACCAGCACGTACCAAGACACCTTGATCCTGGGCATACAATGGGTTTATATGACCTGGGCGTCCGAATGTTGCAGGTGTTGACTCAGGATCTGTCAATGCCTTGATTGTTGCAGCTCTATCTACTGCAGATACACCGGTAGTGCAACCTTCCAGTTTATCAATGGTAACAGTAAATGGAGTTCCCAACATCGAGGTATTGTCCTGCACCTGATGTGGCAAGTTCAGTTCCTTGCAACGTGCCATGGTAATAGGAGCACACAGCACACCTCTACCCTCACGCAGCATAAAATTCACCTTTTCAGGTGTTATCTTTTCGGCCGCACAAATAAAGTCTCCTTCATTCTCACGGTCTTCATCATCTACCACAATGATGAATTTTCCTTCACGGAAATCCTCAATTGCTTCTTCTATCTTGTTCAACATACTTATTAACTCGGCTTTGCCTCGAACGATAACGAAGACGAAAACCCTTTAAACTTTTAAACTCTTAAACCTTTAAACCCTTAAATCCGCTATTCTGCCACGAATTGCAGTTCCGCTTTTCACAATCTGTTTCATATCCCTCAAGAGGCGGATGCGGTATCGCCAGATGCGGATATACAGCACTATACCAATAGGTAACAAAATTCCTGCCAAAGCATTTTTCCAGCGTGTTCCAAACGGACTGGTATGTGCATGAACTGACAAAACAGGTATCTGGTTCAGTTCATTTATGACAAAAATACTCTTGCTATTGCCTAGTTCTTCTATAATCGACTCTAATTCTTCATTTATCTTCTCTACCTCATGGTCAGGTTTACTACGCAAGAACACCTTCAGGTAATTTGGAGGTGACATCAGCTTACTGGTTTCGGCATACTGCTTGCAAGCTCCTTCCAATGCCAACAGACGTTCATTCAGTACTGGGTAATCTGGAGTTTCAATAACAACCTCCTTCAGGTTAATCTTGCGCGACGTGCGCAATCCCAACAACTTTCGGAAGAAATTGCGGTAAGCATCCATGTTGAACACCACAGAGTCATTATTACTCTTATAGGTAAGGAATGCACCCACAGGAGCAAGAATCACCGTACTAAGCCACATTCCCACAGCAGGAGGAATGGTTAGGTTTCGTGCCGAGCGGTAAGCGGTGTTATCAATGATATAGTAGATAATGAAGATGATAACCGAAATAATCACCGGGAATCCCAAACCACCCTTTCGGATAATGGCACCTAGTGGAGCACCAATAAAGAAGAACACCAGACAAGCGATAGAGAGGGTAATCTTTCTATGCCATTCTATCCAGTGACGGGCTATCAGTTTCTCATTTTCATCCACCACCAGTTGTTTGAACATAATGTCACTGCTGGCATTGTTCACTCTTCGGTGAGCATCCTGCAAGAATGCGTTCTGCATATCTATCGACTCCTTCTGGAAGATTGAATCAAAAGGCAAGCCTCGGTATTCCGCTGCCCTTGACTCCTGAATGCGTTTCTCTTGCTCCTCCAGTTCCTTGTTCTCTCTTGGGTAAATCTGAAGAACAGAAGAACGCATATCCTTGTAGTACATATTGCAGGTGCTATCAAGTGTTACAGTCATCGAGTCAATGTCTCGGTTAATCTGCTCCATGCTCTTGGTACTTGAGTTGGTAGCCAAGAAATTGGCATCCTGCATCTGGAAGCCTCCATCAAAGTTGATAATGGTTTGCTTGTGGATGAATGTTTCTCTTCGGTAAGGAATGTTGATGGCATTCTGATTCATGTTCTGCAGATTCTCGAACTGTTCACCCTGGTAAAGGTTCAGAACCAGATGCTGCTTGTTAGCACTCATGTCCAATCTACCAGAATCTGCCAGAATCACACGTGCATTCTCAAATCCCTCGGCAAAGCTGTAAATCATCACGTCGTACAGCATACCAGTATCCTTATCCTTGTGCTTTACATACACATTGTAACCAGGAATATCTCCATAGAAAGCACCTTCAGGAATTTCCAGCTCGGGCGATGTCTGCTTCATACTCCACACCAATGTATAGAGCTTGGTTGCTGCATCAGGACCAACCACATTCTGGAAATAGAACGAAATGATACCCATTAGGGCAACAATGATAATCAGCGGACGCATCACCTTGATAAGCGAGATACCTGCAGCACGAATAGCCAGCAACTCTAGTCGCTCACCCAGGTTACCAAAGCTGATCAATGATGCCAGCAGAATAGCCAGTGGCAATGAAGTAGGAATCAGTGTCAGACCTGAATAATAGAAGAATTTTGCCAGCACATCCAGCGTCAAGCCCTTACCAATCAGGTCGTCAACATATCGCCAAAGAAACTGCATCATGAAGACAAACAGGCACACAAAGAAAGTTCCTGCAAACAGTGTGCAGAAATTCTTCACTACGTAAAGATCTAGTTTCTTAATGCCCGTCATTCGATAATCGCTATTTGGTGTGCAAAATTACTACAATTTGCGCACAGCACCCAAAGTTATTACCCTTTTTTAATATAATAATGTATGCGCGTGGGATTTTTTAGTTGCTCACAACAAAAAATCGAGGTAAATATTTGCAAATACAAAAAAAACAACTACCTTTGCACCCGCAAAACCAAATAATGGCGGGATAGCTCAGCTGGTTAGAGCGCATGATTCATAATCATGAGGTCCCCGGTTCAATCCCGGGTCCCGCTACCAAACGAAATAGCCGCAAGGCTATTTTTTTTGATTACAACCAAGAGGCTTCCACTCTTGGTTGTTTTTTTATCCCTATATTTTCTCTGCTTCACCAAGGATTTTACGTGTTCAAGCACGGTAGTTATTGTACCAAACTACAATATAAAGACATTTCCACCCCATCCCAGGGTATTATATGTTTCCAAATGTTCCAAAATAAGTCGGTGTGTGTTCCACCATTAGAAATTTGAATGTGGAATATTTGCATAACATGTAAAGATTGTCCTACCTTTGCGTCAAGGAAACAATAAATGCGTGTATAATCTGTTAACACGCTGCTACTTGTATATTACATTATTATAAAAAAACCTAATTACTAAAACCCAATGATGAAGCAAATTATGTCATTGCTAGGAGGCATTGTATTGGTATTGGCCTCGGTATTACTTCAAAGCTGTTCTGATGAGTATGATCCAGGAATTCTTACTCAGCATGATTTGGATGTAAACGACTACACCAAGAACTTTATGGCACACTATGGTGCCATCGACCCAAACCACAACTGGGGATTTGAAGACATGAGCGGAATTGCCCAAACACGTTCTACTGTCGACAACAAAAACGAATGGACATCATACATGGATGTGCCAGGATGGCCAGACACCTTTTTCTATTCTGACGGGACATCAGGTAACTACGGATACCAGTATAGTGACAATGGTGGTAAATACGTAGGCTACTCTAACACAATCCCTGGTCAAGCTCTACCTGCTGGTGATGTTACCGAAGAAGAAATAATGTATGTATCTCACTGGTTCAGAACTCATCAAAACCCTGAAAGCATTACACTACACTGGACAGATTTCTTTGTTCAGGAGATTTCTTCAGACAATGACAGAAATGCCGATGGTACAATCATGAACCAGCAAACTATTTATACCAGAGAAAACACAGAATCTCCTTGGGTAGAAAAAGGGAAGAATACAGATGATTTTGGAATTAACCTGTTTTGCGCATATTCTATTGAAAGTCAAAGTAGCTCATCATCAGATTTACCATCAGGTACTAGCCTCCATTGGGATCACATTAAGAATTTCAACCTCGGTGCTTCTAATAGTCTACACAATGTTGCTGATGTCCCTATGCAAGGTGAGGATTGGTATAAAGAACTCAATTACACATTAAACGGCAACACGGTTAGTGCAACTAAAGATCGATTGATTGGTTACTACAAATCATCTGGCACAGAAGATTTTCTTGCTCAATACTCAGAGGATTCTAAACTTAGAAATACAATCGACGACTCAAGTAAAAAGATTTGGGTTTTGGTTCATCTTGAATTCGACGGAAAACCAGATGCTACAGGAAAAAGACGCCATTATGACGGATATTACCTTGCATTCGACTATCAGTGCAACAACATTGAGAGTTCAAGCCTAAAGAAATATGTTGTAGAACCAGATGGATATTACAGCAATTGGATTGTTAAGCTCTCACCTGCATCAGAGCCAGCTCCAACCAAAGAAGTAAAACGAGTAATGTGCGAAGACTTGGGTAACACCTTCGACTTCGACTTCAACGACGTTGTATTCGATGTTTATTTCGATAGAGTTTCCGGTTATTGGGATGGAGACCCAAATGCTTCATTCGATGCAGTCATTACACTTCAAGCAGCAGGTGGAACAATGCCTGTATATGTAGGTCATGCACCAACTGACGAAGGTGGTTTTTACGAAGCACATAACCTTTTAGGAGCATATCCAGCAAATGTTCCCGCCAACGTAGGAAGTAGTTATTCTGCGCCTGTAGCAAAATATCGCATTCATGGCTTCAAACAAGACCAATGTAATCCGAAGAACATTAAAGTTTATGTTGTGAACAATGGCCATCAATATACTCTAGAAAACGATGACAACTTTAGTCAAAATTATACAGGCAGTGTCAATAATGAGCACAATGACATTGTAAACGGAACCAATGCTGCTCCACAAAAGTTCTGTGTTCCAAATACCATTCGCTGGATGAAAGAATGTCAGTTTATCGAGTGGGAATACTACCTTTTCCCAGAATGGGTGAAAGATGCAAACTTTGCCCAGAACGGCAAACAATGGTATGAATTTACACGCAATTCTGGCAAACTATATTAACCGACATAATTTACCACATATAAATAACTAACTCTTTAGTAACTCAAATTTTCCCTAATGAAAAAGGACATGCGCGATGCATGTCCTTTTTTACTTATTTTGGTAATCACAAATTCTTTAGCCAACGTTTTCCTGACTTGGTATAGGTCCAAGCAAGGATACTACCACCAATAATTGCTCCTAATAAGAACAAAACAAACATTCCATCCATAAACGTAAACTTTTTAATATGTCAGCAATCTGTATCCTAATAAAGCAAAAACTCCAGTCATTATCAATCCAACTACCAATCTTAGCAAAACCCACCATGTCATTTCCGCCTCTGTTAGCAAGCTAAAATTTGTAATCACTAATGCCGCTGCCATCAATTTCGACAAATCAAAATAATATTTAGCAAGCATTTCTCGCCTCGCTTTTACTTTCTCACGCCTATTTCTCTGCGTTCCAGAGAAATCATTATCATTTTCTGTCATTACAATCAAATAAAGATTAAAGTAAACCTTTACACTCACAATTTCCATCCATTACGATGAGGCCAGCCGTACTGGGCTTAGCTAGTGGAATCAACAACAACTAAAAACACTACCACCGTGGATTTTTCTGAGCACTATCTGGTTCTTACTTCTACTTTATTTAATTTATAACTATTGCAAGTGCAAATATAGATACTTTTCGTGTAATTCGTGTAATTCGTGATAAAAAAATAACCGCGAGAAATTCCCGCGGTTAAATTATTTGTTGGATTCAGTACTGAACATTACAAATAAGTAACTGTTTCCTCAAGAGGCTTGCGGTCGAAATGACTCTGCAAAGGGCCAGTACCTTCTGCAGCAAATCCAAGGTCCATAATCATGAGAACCTGCTCTGTTTCGGGAATGCCAAACTCGGCAGCAACCTTATCTGGATCGAAGAAATTCAACCAGCAACTGTTCACGCCAATGCTCTCGGCCACCAATGCCAGTGCTGCACTTAGTGCATCATTGTACTTACCTGCCTTGGCCTGGAAAAAACAATTTAATCTTATCATAATAACTGTCTATTTATTTTCTTTGCGAGCCAGCATTGCTGCTGCCAAGAAGATTACTGTGGCTTATCTGAAAGTAATTGTACCGTTTCTGTAAATTCTGCAATTATACTTTGCAAATTAGGATGAATAACAGGGACAATAATGGCAGCATAATTAGTTATACCTTCCATATCTACAATTTCTGCAGCCATAAAAATATAATTTCCTTTCTGACTTTCACTTGAGAACCATGTATTGAACAATCTGTTTCTCATAGCCTGTTTGCCATCTCCTGTTTCGCAAATATATAGAAGAGTGGTAATATTCTGCCTGAAGAATTCATTAATCAATGATAATATCGTATCGCGCACAGAAACATCTTTGGGAGAAGACTGGTGATTAACATTGATAATACTCAGTTGATATGCTTCATTGCTAAGCATAATATCATCACGTAAAAACTCTATACTATAATGAACCCCATATTTTGTATAGAATTCAAAGCACCCTTCTTTCTCCATTTCAGAAACATGATAAGGAGAAGAATTGTTTATTATGTGTAAATCTAAAGCTTTCACATTACAAAGACATAATCAGCAGAAAGCCCTGTTTTTTCCTCATAGGATTTTTTCATGTATTGAACCATTTGCTCTACATGTTTCTTTTTTAAAGCTTTCGACGCCATAAATCGTTTCATAGCTTTTTCTCTTTTAATATCCTTATTCTCCATACTCATCCTTTTTTCTGCTGCAAAAATAAGCTTTTATTTCATCCATGCAAAACAAATTCCCTATTTTTCAAATTTACATCACAATGCATACATATAAGTATATACAAATGCAGATACATAATTTTCAGTAAAAATACCCGAAATTTTAAAAAAAGCCCTATCTTCGCACCGATAAGATAAAAACATGAAAGATGCCAGAATTGAACGAATACCACAAGAAGGAAATGGAAAAGAAAATTCGTTTCCAGGAATTTATGAGGAAGCATCCCATATCACGAGAGGAGTGCTTAGAGCAATTCAAGAGGTTGCGGGAACAACGTATTGCAAGGGAGTCCAAATTGCAGAGCTAACCAAATGGGCAAAAGCCAATGGTTACTGGTTTGTTTTAGCAAATGATTTAAACGTTTTTTCGTGTATCCATACTGGAAATATAACGTATTTCTACATGTAGAAAATCATGAAAATCCGAAGTAGTACTCCCGATATTCCGAGAAAATCCGAAGTAGCACTCCCGATTTTTCAAGAAAATCCGAAGTAAAAAGCGTTAAAGCATAACATCATTCAAAGACTATCACGACGAATTTCCTGATAGCAGATGAATTTCATACACGCGCGAACATATTATATAAAGAAAATGCATTTCATATTGTACGTTTTACCTTTAGTTATACCCAGCAACAGCATTCTGGGGTATCAAATGTTACCAAAAGGTTAAAAATGGTGCATTAAATGTTTCATTTCATCATTTTTCTACGTTTTGCACTTTGTTGTTATAATATAATGTATAACTTTGCCAAAACATCAGTTTAAAGAGAATTATAACCCTTATAGCTTATATCAGTGAGCAAGGGCAAGAATTGGATGAAATAACAAAAAATCATAAAAACATGAACAAGAAACTATTTACTCTTTTAAGTGGAGTAGCAATCATTACCTCTGCATCATTGCAGAGTTGTGCCGATGAGTTCGACCCACAGGTGGTAACGAAACTCGATCAGATTGGTATTGACTATACCGAAAGTTTTGTTTCACGTTTTGGAACGCCAGACCCTAACCAGAAATGGGGCATGGACGAGGTACTGCAGCCTATTGGTGCATTGGCTAAAGCTAAAACTCGAGATGGAGGAACCGCTGGTACAGTTTGGACAAATCGTAACCAATGGGTAGAACGCAAAGATGCGGACACAAGTCCAATTTTTGCCGATAAAGAATACAAAGACGACGCTTTAGCCCACGACATTCAGGTTCCAGGATGGCCACACCTGAATGGTTTGTATTATGGTAACAACGGAGAAAACGCCTTAACAAAAACCTGGAATAAAACTAACGAAATAGAGGGTGATGCCCTACAAGCTGGCAGTGCCTTACCTAATGGTGCACAGCCATGTGGTGATGTTACCGAGTACGAAATCCAGTACGTTTCTGCCTTTTTCCGCACTCACACTAAAGCAGAAATGGCACAATACGAAGTAAAACTTCACCTTACTGATTTCTTTATCCAGAATGTGAGCGGAGATAACGACCAAATTAGCTATGGTTCTTTAGATAATTCAAAAGGGCCTCAAACTGGTTACAACGGAAAGAACATTACGTCTTGGGAAGATGATCAGAGCATACCTGAAGATAAGAGAAATGTTACCAGAGATGGTGGCAACCATGAGGCCATCAACTACAAACTTGAACAGCTTAGTTTTAAAACCATGGGAGGTGACTGGACTCACGTTAATAACTTTAATAGCCAGAATACCAACTTTAATCCTGAAGAAAGCAACGAGAACAATTACCGAGAGATTAAATATGTAACATCTTCTGGTACTGAGGATTTTGAATGCCAAGCTTCATTCTCTAGCGAACTGGTAAGAAATTACGTACTTGTACGATTAACTTGGCACGAAACCGTACAGAACCGCACAAGTCCATATTACGGAAAAACTATTGCCCGAGAAGGTTACTATTTAGCTTTTGATTTCCAAGCTTACAACAAAGCAAATATCGAAGTTAAGCCAGACGGTTATTACAGCAACTGGATTGTAAAGATTACTCCAGGACACTTTAACCCAGATGGTAATGCACGCCGTGTTATGTGCGAAGACCTTGGTGGTACATACGACTTCGACTTTAACGATGCTGTATTCGACGTAGCATTTGATGGAGATGAAGTTATTGTTGCCGTTCAGGCTGCTGGTGGTACCATGCCTATCTACATTGGTAAGAATGAACCAGACTACGAAGTTCACAAATTGCTGGAAGGAGAAGTATCTACACCTATCAATGCGCAATACTCTCACACACATGCACCAGCAATCTACCGAGTTCCAAAAGGTTCTATAACTACAGTTTCGGAAGTTACTGTTACTGTTCACAATACTGGCCTCAACAAAGACTACCCTATTAATGGCGGGCCTGATGAACGTGTTAATTTGAATCCTGACACTGATGCAACAAACCCTTACGGCAGCCCTACAGATAAAAGAGGAACTGTTGCTCCTCGTGCATTTGCCGTACCTACCCACGTTAAATGGATGATGGAAGAGCAGTGGATTGACAACACATATATGCATTTCAAAGATTGGGTAACAGACAAAGATGCAGAATTTGACAATCCCGATCCCGAAGTTCCAAGTAAGGTAAAATGGTATGACGCAGAAATAAAGAATATCGACAAACTGTTCTATGCAGATGCAGAGCACAGCATGAAAGACGGAAGTCCTACAGGAGAAGGGTCTCTTCCTGCAAACTGGGTTGCGTTAACCCCTGCAGGCCGCAATCTTACAGCAGTTGGAGCTGTATCATCATTGCAATTAAAAGGCTACACAGAAGGTGACCCTATTTGGAAAAAACTGAATGATGTACAGCATTACCATCAAGTAACATTTACTATTGTATTAAAGTCAACCCACAAATTTACAGGAGATGAATTGCAGGCCTTAGTAATTCCTGCCGATTATATTACTAGTGCACCAGAAGGTCATACAGACGCTACCATGTATTACAAGGGTAACTACTTTAGCAGTACTTCAATACAAAGTAGTACAGACTGGAAAACTGGTTCTGAAGGTGAATACGAAAACAATGGTACCACCTATTACACCTATACCAGCAAGTTTACGTTCACCAAAGAACAGTTGATGACTGATAAACTAGGAACTGAAACCACTGACTACTGTGATGACATTTACTTGTTCGTCAAGAAGAACACCAGTGATGCTGTTACTGCAGAATGGCACATACATTATTAATCCAGCCCATAGCATAAACTAAAAACATATCACCCCTTGGTTAGCACATCGCTTTCCAAGGGGTGAAGTTTTTTATAGCAAAAACTTGCAGATGTTATGATTTATCATTTACTTTGCAAAACAAAGAAGATAAATATGTGCGACACAAATACTGTCATTAACGAATTGCGCAGGGTGGCAAAAAACACACTACCAGAATCAAGCCACATTATCCTGTATGGATCACGTGCCCGTGGTGATGCGCGCGAAGACTCTGATTGGGATGTTCTGCTATTATTGGATAAAGCCAGAATAGAGCAATCGGATTACGACAATGTGTCCTACCCTTTTACCGTTCTTGGCTGGGATTTGGGCGAAATGATCATCCCCATTATGTACACCAAGAAAGAATGGGAAGAGCAATCGTTTACTCCTTTTTATAAAAATGTAGAACAAGACGGAATTTTAATTGCATGAGTCTGAACGAAGAAGAACGTGCCATTATGGTACAGCATGAGTTTGAAAAAGCACGAGAGACTTTGTTTTCTCTCATAACATACCACCCCTTGGTTAGCACACCGCTTTCCAAGGGGGTGAAGTTTTTTATTCATTAAAGACATTCATCAATATTGTTACATTCCCATGTAAACGATGTGCTTGTTTGCGTGCAAACGCTTAATGCGTTTACATGTAAACGAGCAAGGCATTTACGTGCAAACGGGACTAAACTTTAGAGTGTAAGGTATTCCGCTTAAACGGAAAGGTTGGGTTATTACTTATGCTTCACCTATTCCTTAAGGACGGAAAAGGTGTTCCGTCCTTAAGGAAAACTTTAAGCTTAATAGATGACTGCCCCTAAGGATAATAAATGTTAGGCACGAAGGATAATAGCCCCCCTGTGTCCCCCTTTAAGGGGGATTTAGAGGGTCAATCCTTTTAAACGCCCTATTTAAGGCACTCTGCACTTATGCGTGCAACATTTGGCACCCCTTGGCACAACATTTCAATACCATAGGCTAAACACTTAGTGTAAGAATGCACAATAAGTGCGGTATTTTGTGCTTTTAACAAGAAACAATTTTCAGTGGTGTTACAAATTAAGGGATAAGATGTTTCACACCCCCAAAAAACATGCGTCAGGTTTTTGCTAATAAATAAGGAGTATATACTTTTGCACATGGAAATTAACTCACTCTTGTAATTTTTGGAGAAGAGTACAAACCAATTTATGTAAACAATACTATTAAGGAATATATGAAGAAACTGTTTTCTATTTTTTTGAGTGGACTTGCAATCGCTTCAACCACTCTTTCTTTTCAGAGTTGTGCTGATGAATACGACCCTGCTATCGTTACCAAGCATGACCAGAAACAACTTGCTTATAATGATGCTTTCTTAAAAACATTTGGCGAACCTGCTGCAAATCACGATTGGGGATTTAAGCCACAGCCTGTTATAAACACCAATGCTGCGACCCGAACCACAAATACAGAAATGAACCAGTGGGTTAGCACTTATCATCTAGACGTCCCAGGAGGTATAAAAACAGACCAAGAGCATTCAGAAACCGGTGATCCTTGGACCTATGGTGATGTCACTGATGCCGAAAGAGAATATGTGTACTGGTGGTTCTCTACCCACAAAAGCCCAACTCCTATAAATATTAACTGGAGCGATTACTTTATTCAAAATGTATGGGGACAGCCAGAACACCGAGGTCAATATGGCATGGACCAATGTACTCCAATTTTTGCAGATGGCACACATGACCAGCATGTAAGTAACTTCAATTCTGGTGGCTATGCTACAGAGCAAATAGAATACCAGTGGGAAAGCACCACAAATGCTTTTGGATTTATTTCTAGTTATTCAACTGGCGATGCACATTTTTGCAATAATTACACGCTTCAATACATTAACGGTAATTACTATCTTGCATTTGACTATGAGCACCACAAGCTTGATGCTGAACCAGCAGATCATTTAATGCCAGACCATTACTACAATGACTGGATCTTGAAATTGTGGGGAGGATATCACCAAGCCGATAAATACACTCAGCGTGTTATGTGCGAAGACCTTGGAGGTTCATTTGATTTTGACTTTAATGATGTTGTTTTCGATGTAACATTCATAAACAATAAGGCTGACATTACACTACAAGCAGCAGGAGGAACTCTTCCTCTTTACATTGGAGAAGTAAACGATGCCTATGAAGTTCACAGATTGTTTGGAGTACCAACAGACACACCAGTGAATGTATCTGTTAATGGTGATATTAGACCAGCAGTAAAATTTAGTATCGAACTTAACGACAACAACTATGATTCTTCATTTAACGATAATATCGATGGACAAATCTTCAAAAATGCCAAAGGTATAAAGGTTTTCGTTGGAGACAACAATGGTAAAGCACACGAAGTATGCCAGTTTAGGGAAAAAGGAGACCATAGTGGCAATAACGTACCCGATAAAATTTGCTGTCCTACCACCACAAAATGGATGAAAGAATTGCAACATATCAGTGATGGTTATCCTGATTTTAAGGAATATGTTTCAAATCCAAGCATAGAATGGTATAGCAGAGAAGGTTCTAACCTTTTCCCAAACAATGGTGTTGGTCAAAACGAAGCACGTCCTTATAAACCAAGTATTTATGCTGACGAGCATGAAGGTAACATTGGATTTACCCCTTGGGAAACACTGGTTGCAAATGAAGTTAATTGGAGTGAACTTGAAGGCACCTTAGAGCAATCTGAGTTTGAGGGACAATGCCCTTCTAGAAATGATTACGTTGCAGACAACACATTGCTAAACAGCAAAAAGGTTGTAACTGTTTCATGTAGCGAAGGTGGCTCAGTAAAAATAAATGGAGAATCTGTAGAAAGTAAAGAAATAGAACCTAACACAAGCGTTACGATTACAGCAATACCAAATGATGGATTCCGATTCGTAAAATGGGTAGAAACCTACAATGAGCAAAACACAGTATCTGAAAATGCAAATTATTCATTTACTCCAGAAAATAATGTTAACTATAAAGCAATATTTGAAGAAGACCAACAGATTGACAACACTGCATATTTTAGCGTAAGTGGGAATACAATCACCATTCAAGCTAGCAATTGTCAGCTATCCAATTATAATGGAGGAAAGGCTTTGTTGATTAACAAGAGTTATTTTGAAAATATGAATGATTTTTCATCTGTCGTTATAACTTTGGTTTATGATAGTGAAGTTCAGCAAATTGGAGGTGGTGTCCAAGGAAATCAATTCGGAGGAAGTTTCGGGAATAATCCAACTACCCTTGAAAATGGGGACAAGCAAGTAACCTGTACAATTAGTACCACATACAATGGTAACTTAAAAGATAACATAAAGGATGGAGATACCTATATTTCATTCCATACAGGAGGACTTCCAAAAACAATAACAATAACTTGTCAATAAACGGAAACATTCTATATATTTTCAGGCAGCACTTAACGGTGCTGCCTGATTTGTTTTTGCCCCTTATTGTATCAATCCAAGCACACGTATGAAAAAATGCCATACTAGGAAAATCTTGTTTCCTGGCGTAGTAGCAAGATTTTCCCAGTGAGGTAGCAAGAATCCGACCTCATTCCCAAAATCTTATAATAATTTTGGATTTCATTCCTAAAATCTTAT
>JAGHTY010000141.1 GCA_018065125.1 Candidatus Minthousia equi | reverse complement strand
ATATATTAAATACTGTTTTTATATTGTTTTTATTATAAAATTCGATCCGTTGAAAGTCAAGATGTTACAATGAAATATGCTAATATGATAAATGTAATCACACAGCACCAAATAGTTGCTTTATCTTCTGCAAGAAATGTTCCTTCAAATGCTTTCCCGACAAACAACTTGTGAAAGATGGAATAACTCTTATCTATGTGTCTATCTTTTTGTAAGGCAATCCTTCTAATATTCGTTAGTTGAGAAACATAAAAACCATTGTTTATATTTGGATTCTTGTCGATATTCAGTGGAGGGTCAAGGCTTAATATCAGTTTATCTTCCATCTCATCAATATCTTTATAAGTATTGAAGAGTAGAATGCAATTATCGCGTAGCCATTTACTTAGGAATGCCTCTTCTTGGGGCGTAATTCTAACTTTCGGTGTTTTACCTGACATATAGCGTTCAAAATCAAAACCGAAAATAGTGGCAAGTGTTCTACGTAATGTACTATTGGCTATTTTCCCATTGAGGTGGTTATTCAATAATCTGCGATACAGATTTGTTGCTTGACCAGTATACATTACTCGAAACGTTTTCCCATGTATCTTTATTCTGTTAAAAACAGGATCCACCACACCTTTAGGTTGTGGGAAATCACAAGAATCTTTAATTGCCCAAATATAATTACCTGATGCCTTGGGAATCATGAAAGACTCTGTTTTCGCCAAGTTTATGACAGTAAATCCTCTGGGGATTGGTGCTACCTTACCTGATTCTTTAGAATCTTCTTTCAAATCAGAAACATATAGATAAAGTGACTCTGGGGTCAGATAGGGATCAGACTCCAGAAGTGTTATGACCGTTTCTAAAGGAACTTCTATACCATATTGGTCAAATACTTCTTGTGCTATGTATTCTGGCGTATTCTTAACCATTGTTTCAAATGCAAAAAAATAACTTTTTTGGCAAAAACAAAAACAGTTTGCCAATAATGTTATGTAATATGACGTTTTTATATCAAATTTGTCTAATAATGACAGCTCTACAAGGTCAGTTTTTCTGTACAAAGTTACCACAATTAAAAATATTTGTGGTAATCTTGTACTGTAGTTCTCATGCAAATATTGCTTTTTGATTATTCTATATCCTAAAAGTCTTCAAATATGCGAATATGGAGACAAATATTTATATAATTTACTAAAAACCATTGTAATCACCTTATGACAGCTTTGGAGATATTTTTTGTAAAATTTATGCTCAACTCTTCACCTCGTCACAATCGATAATTATATTGTTGATTATCCGAGATTTATGACGTGAAGAGAGTTTTTTGCTCTTCACCACTCTTCACGGCAGTTTTTTGCTTCGATTTCTATGAGTTTTCCCCATGCTTTTCCCCATGGGTTAATTAGTTTTCCCCATTTGAAAGAAACTCTCTTCGTGATAATGGGTAAAACTATCATTATTATAAATGTGCAGTTTATTTTTGCATCGTTTTTAATAAAACTGAATTATGAAGAACATGAAAAATGAAACTGCCGTGATGTTCAAGGAACATACCAAGGCACAAGGAATGCTCTACCAGGTAGAAGCTTTCCTCGGCGAGAATTTTGAATTTCGTCGCAACATTTTGAACGGTAAAACCGAATACCGGTTGCTGACGGAGAGTGTTGAACCTTTAAAATGGCATTGCCTCACCAAGGAAGCTGTAAATACTTTGGTTCGCGAAGCCAAAAAGAATGGAATTGGTGGTGACAAGTCACCTAGAAAAGACATTGAGGAATTTGTTTATTCAAATGCCATTCCATGCTTTAACCCTGTGGATGAGTTTCTTAACCATTTGCCAATGTGGGATAAGAAGAACCATGTGGCAAAACTTTGGGAACGTATTCCAGGTCTTACCTCCGAACAATCGGGATGGTTGGCCATCTGGCTTCGTTCCATGGTGGCACATTGGATGCAGATGGACATGCTGCACGGAAACGAGTGCTTGCCTGTACTCATTGGTGCTCAGGGATGTGGAAAATCAACTTTTGCACTCCGACTTTTGCCACCAGAGTTGCGCATGTTTTACATGGATCACATTAATTTTCAGAATAAGTTCGACTGCGACATGGCACTCACTAACAACTTGTTAGGAAACTTGGATGAGTTTTCGAACATGGGGCCTTCACAGCAGGCAAAACTCAAGCAAACCTTATCTAAGGTAAAGGTTAATGCTCGTCCTATCTTTGGGTCTGCTCAGGAAGACAAACCACGCTTTGCTTCGTTCCTGGCCACAACTAATGATGAACATCCATTAGTTGACCCTACAGGAAGCCGACGTTATCTGTGCATCAAGATTCCGAGAGGAAAATTCATAGATAACGAAACACAGATTGACTACCAGCAACTCTATGCTCAGGTGCTCTTTGAACTTAAAGAGCAGAAATCACCCTACTGGTTTAGTAACGAGCAGGTAGAAAGAATTCAGCAGGTAAATCTTCCTTATTTCAAGAGTGAAGACCTGGAAAGCATGATTACCAGTTGCTATGCTGTGGCTCAGGAAGGTGAAGAGTTGGCACAATGGCAATCGTGCTCTGCAGTTTGCCAAAACCTAAAAGAAGAGTTCCCAACGTTACAGACAAACGCATCTACTAGAATTCGTATAGGGCAAGTACTCAGATATTTAGGTTGTAAATCTAAACACACCCATCAGGGACAGGTTTATTTCTTAACCCTGAAAAAGGCTGCATGAATGTGAAGAGTGGTGAAGAGTTGAAAGCACTCTTCGCGCTCTGATACAAGTGAGAATCAATGAATTAAATACAGATTGTGACGAGTGAAGAATTTGGCATTATATTTATATGCATGTTGCGAATAGGCTGTTTGGCAAGGACGTTAAGCTATATTGCGTTTGCTGTCTGGCTTATGACAGAACACGGTCATGCCTATGACAGAGTACTGCCAATAGGGATGACAGAGCACAGTCATAAGGGTGACAGTATATAAATATAGGCTAGATAGAGTGTAAAAACAAGCTATATTAATATGGAGAAATACGTAAACTTAAGTGCCGTTTGCCCATTGGCATCGTGCACTATGAGCGGGAAATGTATCCGCTATCTTGGTTATCAGAAGGCATTGGCTACAGAAACTAGCTATACGGTACTGAACACAAGACTTTTTTCGCCAACCGAAAACAGCTGTCCTTATCAGCTTGTAGAAAAGAAGGTTCGGGTAGCCTATGGTTTCAAGCGACTGTGTGGAACGGTTCCCTCACGAAATCAGAAATTACTCTGGGCAGGAAGCGGATTCGGAAGTGAATCAACATATTACCGTTACAGACGCGGAATGTTTGGGCTGAGTCCTGTTCAGCAAAAAAAAGTACTGAGGTATCTTGAAGAAAACGGTGCCGATATCAGTGTAGGATTCGACCGATATCAAATAGAAACTGTTTATGAAAAACCGTAAAAAAAGAAAATGAATCTGGAAGGATTAGAGAAATAGCAGTATCTTTGCACCAATAAGCAAAATACATGATAAACTCTAATCCTTCTGATTTTTCATACGATGTTTTCGACCGTCAGTTGAAGAACTTCATCAGTATGAGCCATGTTTTGATAGATGGTTGGGATGACAGTACTACCACAGAAATGAACTGCGATATTAACTCGCTGTGTATCAAAGCTGCGCGGCTATGCTATATGGCAGATATAGACATGTCCATTCAACGGGAAGATCTTAATCAACATCGTCAGGAACAAAACCTGTTTTACCACAATTTATTCAATCAGCTGATATGTAAATTCGTTCCTTTTATGAAGGCCGTCATCGACAAGGTAAAAGGTGGTCAGCCCATACAAGGACATTCATCACCTTTGTTTCCTTTCAGCCTGAGTAAAGTTCTTCCTAACATTTCTGAGATTCTTCAAGAAGAAGGAATGTCGGTTAGCAATTTGGAAACAATGCAGAAAGATGTGGAAATAGTTGAAAAGATGCTGGATAAGAACGGACGTGCAAAGTTTCCGGGCGTTCGGCCAGATGAACGACTGATGCTGTTGCTGCAGAACTTTGCATTGCTTTGCTATCTGTTGCAGCACTTTACGAAGGTTTCAAAGCTTCATCAAACAGAGATAACTCCCGAGGAAGCTAGTCGTTTGTTTACCAAAGACATTCTGCTCTACACAGAAAGTATGGAAGGAAGGGAGGAACTGGAACGATTCCGTACAAGCCTGGAATTTGATTATGATGGTGAGGTACTGACAGAAATACAACTGAAAGAGGTGCGTAGAAAGATAAGGGATAATATACCAGTATCATTGCAGACTGCCTTCATGAAATATGCTAATCAAACGAATTTGCTGGTCAATGAAATATTGAACATGGGGATTAGTACCGAAGATTATACATTGCTTGTGGAAGGCATGGCCAAGTGGCAGACCTTGAAAGCGATGGAATATGAACAAACGCACGAGGTGGAATGCATACCTGTTCTGCATAATGTGATATTCAGAAACATGGTGAGTGGCAGTAAGGTAAATCTGATTTATGTTCGTGAAGTGATAAGCAGAATGCTTCCTTTGATAACCCGCAAGAACCATTGGTTCTGCGTGTGGTGCGTATTAAAGCATAGAAATCTACTGGCTGTTCTTGGACATGAAGCCTTTGCCATGCAGATGCAGCATCATGACTGGTTTCCAAATTTAGAAAGTTTCAAAACATTTTCTGGTGCAACCTTGAATGACTACAATGGTTATCTGTCCCAAACCGACTTTTTGGCTTGGAAAGAAAAAGACTACGAGGAATACCTTAGTTTCCACAACGCACCTAAGCAATCGAAAGGCTTGTTACAAAAATTCAAGACACTATGCTTGCAGATGGATGCTGCATTTTCAGCAAGGTAAAGGTGGAGTGTGAACAAAAAGTAAAATCTTTGTTTCTTTTCTTGAAATATTGTACTTTTGCGCCGATATGAAAAAGTTTCTGCTTTATTTCCTGATGCTTTGCGCTATGGTTCAGGCAAGTGCACAGCAAATGAACACCACCGTGCAGCGATGGGTGGCCGAGGAACCTTTGTATCGCGGAAACTATTTTCTAACCGACATGGCACTGAACACAGCCGAGCACGTGCTACTCTACCAGTTACCCGATGGCGGATGGCCAAAGGGCATTTATTATCCGGCAGAAATGTCGGCCTTAGAGGTGCAGAATGCCGAACAGAAAAAGAAAGACTTGAAGAGCTCGCTGATTGAGAAAACTACCATTGCCGAGATTCATTTCATGAGCAACATGTATCAAGCCACCACCCGCAAGCGCTATCGTAAAGCTGCAGAAGATGGGTTGCTCTACGTGCTCAACACACAATTGCCTAATGGTGCATGGCCATTGCTGCAAAAAGAAGGCCGAAATCTTATGACCTATGCCGACAATTCGTTTGTTGACATTATGCTAACACTAAAACGAATTACCGAGGGCAAGGCTCCTTACGATTACTTTTCGGCCGAGATGCGCAAACGATGCAAGGAGGCATTTGATAAGGGTGTTTCGTTTATCTTGGCTTCGCAATGCACCAACGCGAATCACGAACTCACCGTGTGGTGTACTTACTATGATACCGAAACCCTACAGCCTTGTGCAGGTGCTAAATACGAGCCCTTGGCATTGAACAGTCTTGTTTCAGACGATTTGGTGTATTTGCTAC
>JAGHTY010000130.1 GCA_018065125.1 Candidatus Minthousia equi | reverse complement strand
TTAGCAGCGGGGTTCCACCTCTTCCCATTCCGAACAGAGAAGTTAAGCCCGCTCACGCCGATGGTACTGCGATGCAATGTGGGAGAGTAGGTAGGCGCCGTTTTTTTTCAGTAGACTCTGGATGCAGATGCTTCTGGAGTCTATTTTTTTGCTCTCTAACGAATGTTACCATTTATACTCTTTGAACTCTTATATAATCTATGGCTTTAAGCATTTTTTATTTTTGACCCTGGTCATCTATTATCTTTAAAGTTGACATTCTATAGAGAAAAAGAATATTATTACTTACCTGTGATTTTGGCTTATTCATTTATAGGAGCGTTTTCTCTGTTAATAGATGATTTGTTATCCATCTCGTTTGTTTGTTCTATAATACCTAGAGAATACTGCAGTACCTATTACTAAGTACATATCCCGTTTTGTATTAAACGCATTTCCTTTCTACAGCAAGTAGATACTAAATAGATTTTTTTCTTGCTACTTCTTTGTACCATGAGCATAATGAGTAATAAAATAGTTTGTTGAAAAAGAAAGTGTGTGATTGTTACTTTGAAGTGTATGATTTTATTAAGTAGTTACGTGGTGTTTCTAAAATAATCATAAAGATAATTTATAAACTATGTTTGTCTGCTCAATTCTTTGTAACTTGCACCCATATTACTAATCAAAAGAGTATGAAAAAGTATTTATTATTGCCATTTATGGCGTTAGCTCTACTTACCAGTTGTGTTGGAAAGAAGGAGTTTGCTGCATTGCAAACCAATTATAATGGTTTGCAAAAAGAGTATCAGGATGCTCAAATTAAGTTGGCTGAAAGTAAGGCAACTATTAAGAGCTTGGAGGATAGATTAGCAGAAGCACAAAGACAAAACAATCAGTTACGTGCTGATTACAAGGCTTTACAACGTTCGCTGGACAAAAGTTTAGCTTCTAACAAGGAGGGTAATATTAACATCTCTAAGTTGGTGGATGAAATTAATGCCTCAAATCAGTATATCAAACAGTTAGTCGATGCTAAGAGTAAAAGTGATTCTTTGAATATGGTATTAACTAATAACCTTACCCGTTCTTTGAGTCGTGACGAATTGCAAGAGGTAGATGTTAAAGTGCTTAAGGGTGTAGTTTACATTTCATTGGCTGATAACATGCTATATAGAAGTGGCAGTTATGAGATTAATGACCGAGGTATGACAACACTTAGCAAAATTGCCAAGATTCTGAAAGATTATAAAGAATATGATGTGTTGGTAGAGGGTAATACTGATAATGTTCCTATCAAGAAGACAAATATTCGTAATAATTGGGACTTAAGTGCCCTACGTGCTTCTTCTGTAGTACAGGCATTGCAGAATCAGTATGGTATTGATCCTAAGCGCTTGAGTGCTGCTGGTCGCGGTGAGTATAATCCTATTGCTGATAATGATACAGAGTTAGGGAAACAGCGTAATCGTCGTACGCAGATTATCGTAACTCCAAAATTAGATCAGTTCATGGATTTGATAGACCAAGCGCCAGAAACAAAAGAATAAGAAAAAAGAAGGAAGTTCCAAAAGAGCTTCCTTCTTTTTTACTACAAGCAATGTCTTATTTCTTCTTTAATACATCGTTCGTCTTTTGCTCTGAACCCGTAATTGTAGTTTGCTGAGTTAGGCGTATGTCACAGCTTGATGCACCTACCATTAGTTGATAGTTACCTGCTTCTACCACCCAAGCAGTTTTTGCTTCATCATATGATGCTAGTTGCTCGATAGGGAATGACATGGTGATGGTTTGTGCTTCACCGGCCTTTAAACTCTTTGTTTTGGCATATGCACGCAGTTCCTTGGTAGGTTTGTCCATATCTTTACCTGGAGCAGCAGCATATAGCTGAACAACTTCTTTTGCTTCTGCTGAACCAACATTCTTGATGTCAACAGAAACGGTTACGGTCTTGTCATTCTGCTTAACAGTCATGTTGCTATATTCAAAAGCGGTATAACTCAAGCCATAACCAAATGGATAGCAAACATTCAGATTCTCTTTTTCGAACCAACGGTAGCCAACATAGATTCCTTCTTCGTAGTTAGTATAATCCCAAAGGTTAATCTCTTCTGCTTTTTTCTCTTGATTTTCGTCAAAACCAGAAAGATCTAACTTGAAGTCTTCTCCACGAGGGAAATTCTTGGTTGATGCATGATCTTCCAACTTGATAGGCCAAGTCATTGGAAGTTTACCAGAAGGAGAGACTTGCCGCTCAAAACATCGGCTACAGAATTACCACCTTCCTGTCCTGCTTGCCATGCCAACAATATTGCATCGGGAATGTTCTTCCATGAAGCAGTTTCAATTACACCACCAATGTTTAGTACAACAATAACTTTTTTACCTGCTGCTTGGAATGTCTTGCTTACAGACTGAATCAAAGTTTTTTCCTCGGCAGAAAGATTAAAGTCGCTAGTTGAGCGATCCAGGAATTCACCAGAGATACGGCCTAATGTGATGACTGCAACATCATTTGCCTGTGCAGCACTAGCCAACTCGTTTGTGGCAGGAACAATTTCTGCAGGAATTGGATTAGGTAATAACCATGCCATAGGGTCTTCGCCTTCTTTGGCAATCTTTTCTTCTCTTTCCTTCTCTACTTGCTGCAAGTAAGCGTCGTATTTACCTTGAACTGTGGCATCAATAGTATAACCAGCATTCTTCAAGCCATCTAGCAGATTAACCGTATAGGCACGATTTACATTACCAGAACCAGTACCACCTGCAATAATGTTGTAACTGGTAACTCCATAAACTGCTATACTTTTAGTTTCTGCATTCAATGGTAGAGTGTTACGGTTTTCCAACAATACCATACCTTCAGTTGCACTTTGACGGGTAACCTTTGCATGTGCCTCCAAATCAGGTTTGTTGCTATACTTGTAACCCTTGAATCGAGGAGTGCGTACAATCATTTCCAGAATGCGCTTTACATTGCGGTTAAGGTCGGCAACAGCAATTTTGCCATTGTTTACACCATCGATAATACCCTGATACTGACTTTTACGTCCAGGTTGCAACATGTCGTTTCCTGCATGCATCTGTGCAGCAACATCCTTTCCGCCAAGCCAGTCGGTCATAACCATTCCTTTATAACCCCATTCGCCACGTAGTACGGTTTCTACCAAATCGGGGTCTTCAGAAGTATATGTGCCATTTACTTTATTATAAGAGGTCATTATTGTCCAAGGATCAGACTCCTTTACTACCGTTTCAAATCCACGCAAATAGATTTCTCGAATAGCACGGGTAGATACAATTGCATTGTTACCAGTACGGTTGCTCTCCTGACTATTCAGTGCAAAGTGCTTTACAGATGTACCTACACCCTGGCTTTGAATACCAGAAACATAAGCAGCAGCAGTCCTTCCTGTAACAATGGATCTTCAGAATAGTACTCGAAATTGCGCCCACAAAGAGGGTTGCGGTGAATGTTTAGAGCAGGAGCCAGCAAAACATCGGTACCATACTCAAGAACTTCGTTGCCAATACTCTTACCTACCTCTGTAATCAGTTCCTCGTTCCAAGTAGAGGCTAACAGAGTTCCTATTGGGAAGTGTGTGCAGTAATAAGTGTTTGTGTCGCCTTCACGAGTAGGGTTGATGCGCAAACCAGCAGGTCCATCGGCTAATACTACACTAGGAATACCCAGGCGCTCGATAGCGTGAGTTGAACCGGCAGCACCAGGTACCAATTCTGCGCTATTGCCTACCGTTGCATTCTCGCCTTTGTTTTCCTTATCCATGCCCACACCTACTACTAATAGTGCCTTCTCTTCTAAGGTCATGGCAGCAACAATCTCATCAATGTTGTCCTCCTGCAGCTTTAGTTCCTTGTTACAAGCAGAGAAAAGCGAT
>JAGHTY010000145.1 GCA_018065125.1 Candidatus Minthousia equi | reverse complement strand
CACATGCGGATTGCGCTTTCCACTTGTAGAGGGATAGGGAAGGGCCTCTACAAAGGTGAAGTGATCAAACTTGTCTCGGCTAAGCACGCCCTGATAACTCTTACCAATCTTTGCAATCCTGTCCTCGTGCAGAAAAGTCTTCACGTCCATGCATAGGTCGGTGTTAATGTTCCAGTTTTCAAATACCAGTTCCATTTTTTATGTAGGTATTAAAATGCCTTCTTGCACTTAGCATGGTGATATAGAAAGGCGTTCTTCATCCCATGTCTTCGGAGCCGTGCTCAGTTTTTGACTGCTGACTGATATCTAAAAAAGCAGCAGAAACTCCGATGTTGAAATTTCTGCTGCAAAGAAACGCATAAAACAACAAGTGTCAAAGAAAAGAAATGATAGCTTATTTTGCTGATTTTTAAACAGAAATAAGAAGCTTTGTTGGCTTAGGATGATTTTTTTTGCTCAATCATAAACCTTTTGCTTTAGGTTTTGGTTTTACAGATGAAAACTTGCATTCTTATCACAAAACTTCAAGGTTATGATACAAAACTTTAATTATATGCTCAAGTTTTGGTTTTAAACATCAGGTTTTGATGCAAAAAAAAGGATTGACCACATCGTGATCAATCCAAAACTATTTGAAATAACGTGTTACCTTGTCAAAAGTTTGCTGCATGATGCTTTACAAGAGCATCTATTTTTGCATGAAAAAGGTTGTTGTTAAGGTTCGAGTCCTCGGGCTTGTGCAGAAATGTGTTCTTGGCATTATTCACAGTATTGGTCTTTACCGGAGGGTATTCGCCCTTGTATGTATTATTGAAATAATCTACAAACATCTTAACCTTATCATCCTGGGTGTTGCCAATGCCACACCATAGCATTAACGAAGCCACGCAAAAAGAAGAGTGCTTTTCCTTGTGCTTGCCTTTGTGTGCATTATTCTCCAGTTCGTCAAAGTGCTGCATAACATATCTTACCTTTTCTGCCATAGCGGTATTGTTGGCTCCAAACAGAATTTTTTCAACATCAGTCATGCCCGAGTCCTTGCTCAGTTCG
This sequence comes from Candidatus Minthousia equi, assembly GCA_018065125.1. GTDB lineage: Bacteria > Bacteroidota > Bacteroidia > Bacteroidales > Bacteroidaceae > Minthousia > Minthousia equi. The sequence goes on along the minus strand of JAGHTY010000145.1, from coordinate 14,649 downwards.
GATGCCACCACATGCATCTGAAACTGCGATGGGTCATACTTGTGGTAGTTTGAACAAATGAAATCACACAATGAACTGGCTTCCTTTTTCCTCTCTTCCATATCAGAATTAGGAATCATCTTGCTTTCCTTGAATGTGCGAACCATTATTCTGCTGTTGTTCAACATCTTGTCATAGCATTCACGATAAATGTTCATGCATTCTTCGGGCGTGTTGCGTATGGTATTTTCTTCTGTGATAATCATGTGGCAGAGAGCCAGACATTTTACCAGTTCCATGAAGAATTCCTCTAGTTGTTCATACAGCATTATTACACACTCTTCGTATGTGTCCATGCCAAACAACTGTCCGGAATAATAATTATTTACTAGTTCTGAACGCTTGAATACCGAAGGGCGTTGGGGTGCTGTGGCAGGCATTCGTTTCTTGATTGTACGACAGAATTTCTTGTAGATTTTTTTTGAACCGCTGATGGTTGACCTTATCTTGCGAAAGAGCTTTTCTGCCGAGTCAAAGCACATGTTGTTCTCTGTTGCATATTCTTTGTTGAACGTAGCCGCAAACTTGGCAAGGGCAAGATGTTCTCTGCTAAGTTTGCCCTTGAATTCCTTAACGTATTCTATAATTCCCAGAATGTCCTCTTTTCTAAGGTGGCAGTTATAGATTGCATTCAGAAATTTGCCTTGGTCAAACTTTTCGGCTGCTTCAATAATCATAAGCAGGCCTTCTTCGTTTTTTTCAACTATGGTTGAATAAAGCATAAATTTTTCATGTTAATTAATAATTCTTTTTTGCTTTTCCTTCTCGCCGGGAAAACCTCGTCTGAAGGAATCTCTCTAACCATACCTTTGTGGCATGGCGTAATAGCGTGTAAAGGTACGAATAAAAAAATGAGCATGTTGAAAAATATGGAAAAAATGACGACTTTTTATAGATATTCTTGTATTATGACTCGGTTTTTCATTGGTTTTTACTATTTTTGTACTCAGATGATATGAAAAACAAGGATATGACAATAAATCGCAAGGGGTGAATCACCCAAAAACTTTATATAGTAAGTTATGTTTTTCTATCAAAACATAGATTAATCTACACTCTAATATGTCAATCTGGGATAAAATACAGGAATTGATGCGAACCACAGAGGTTAAGGCTTTTGAGAGAGCGGAAGTTTGCACTCAAAAGCGAGATGCCTCGCTATATGCTTTTGTGGATGCAGAGGTTGGCGTGCGTGACCATAAAGTACATGATATCGGGGCGTTACGTTATGACGGGGTGACATATCATGGAGCTTCGAAAGTAGAGTTGAGGGCGTTCCTGAGTGAGATTGACTATCTTTGCGGACACAATATCATCAGGCATGATGCTAAGTACCTGTTTGGAGAAAGTGAGCAAAAGTGGCAGTTTGTGGATACGTTGTACGTTTCACCTTTGTTGTTCCCAGAACGCCCTTATCACAAACTGTTGAAGGATGAGAAGTTGCAGACAGATGAACTGAATAATCCGGTGAATGACTGTCAGAAGGCTCGCGACTTGTTGCAGGATGAAGTGGCAGCATGGAGAAGATTGTCGCAAGAGAACCAGACGATTTTTGCGACTTTGTTGCAAGATAAACCGGAGTTTGCAGGCTTTGTGGAGATTGTTGAGGACGAGAGGAAGGAAAAGCTTTCGGTAGAAACATTATGCGAACTCATTAAACAAACCTATAGGGGCAAGATCTGTGAGAATGTAGATTTGGACTCACTTATAGATTCTCATACCATAGAATTGGCATATGCTTTGGCGCTTGTTGATACTAGCGACCATCGTTCTATCACTCCTAGTTGGGTGTTGAAGAACTATCCAAATGTAGAGTATGTGGTTCGGTTGTTGCGTCATACGAAGTGTAATGATGGTTGCAGTTATTGCAATAGTCAACTGGATGTACATCACAATCTGAAAGCATTCTTTGGGTACGACCAGTTCCGCACATACGAAGGTGAGCCGTTGCAGGAGAATGCTGCGAAGGCGGCTGTTGATGGCAAATCGTTGCTTGCCATATTTCCTACAGGTGGTGGCAAGTCCCTTACGTTCCAATTGCCAGCCTTGATGGAAGGACGTAATGTGCATGGTCTTACGGTTGTTATTTCTCCTCTGCAGTCGTTGATGAAAGATCAGGTAGACAATCTTGCAGAACGTGGCATTACAGATGCAGTAACAATCAACGGCTTGCTTGATCCTATCACTCGAGGCCTTGCTATTCAACGTGTGATGGATGGTGATTCCTCGTTGCTATACATTGCTCCTGAGATGCTCAGATCTAACACCATAGAGCGCATACTTCTGGCTCGACATGTGGTGCGATTTGTGATTGACGAAGCTCATTGTTTCTCATCATGGGGACAGGATTTTCGTGTGGATTATCTCTACATTGGTAAGTTTATCCGCAAATATCAGGAGAAGAAAGGACTTGCGAATCCTATTCCTGTTTCTTGTTTTACCGCCACAGCCAAGCAAAAGGTAGTGCAGGACATCTGCGACTATTTCAAGGATACATTGGGTATTACGCTAGACCTGTTTGCTTCAAGTGCATCACGCACAAACCTTCGATATTCCGTTATTCATGCCGATACGGATGATGACAAATACCAGAAACTTCGTGGATTGATTGCCGAAAGTGATTGTCCAACTATTGTTTATGTGTCACGCACCAAACGCACGAAAGAACTTGCTCAGAAACTTTCACGTGATGGTTATAAGGCTCTGGCATTCAATGGAAGGATGGATGCTGACGAAAAAGTTGCAAATCAGGAGGCATTCATGAGCGATCAGGTGCGTATCATTGTGGCGACATCTGCTTTTGGAATGGGTGTTGACAAGAAGGATGTGGGACTTGTGGTGCATTACGATATCTCGGATTCATTGGAGAACTATGTTCAGGAAGCAGGGCGAGCTGGTCGTGATCCACAACTCAATGCCAAATGTTATGTACTCTATAGTGACAACGACTTGGATAAACACTTTATTCTGCTCAATCAGACAAAGTTGAGTATCAGCGAGATTCAGCAGATATGGAAGGCCGTAAAAGAACTGACACGTCATCGTGAAAAAGTGTGCAGTTCGGCATTAGAAATAGCTCGAAAAGCCGGATGGGATGATTCTGTATTGGACATTGAAACCCGAGTTAGAACTGCCATTTCTGCCCTTGAGCAAGGAGGTTATCTGGAACGTGGAAACAATGTGCCACACGTTTATGCTACGGGCATTACGGTGAAGAATATGGACGAGGCGCGCAAACGTATTACAGAATCCGTGCTTTTCGAAAGTGAGGAAGTGGAAAAGGCGGTTCGTATCATCAAGTCGCTTATCTCGCAGAAAAATATAGCCAAGGCACAGGATGCCGAAGCAGAATCACGCATCGACTATCTGGCAGATATTCTTGGATTGACCAAGGCAGAAGTGGTGTCGTCCGTAGAACGTATGCGTCAGGAAGGTATTCTGGCTGACACGAAGGATATTTCAGCGTTTCTAATAGATGGAGATACAGAACGAAAGTCGCGTACGTTGCTTGATAGATTTGTAAAGTTGGAACAGTATATCCTTGAACGCATACCTGATGACTCGCTGAAAATCTCGTATAAGCAACTCAATGACGATGCCCTCAATGATGGTATTGCCACTTCGCGAGAGAAGGATATCCGTACGTTGCTTTATTTCCTTACAATCAAAGGCTATACCCGCAAGAAGGAGGATGCTGCGCATAATCTGGAAGTGACACGAAAGATTGACAGAGAGGCAATTCTTGCCCGATTCCAAAAGCGTGTAGATGTGTCACGCTTTGTGGTGGAGTGGCTATACAATCTGGCTCAAGAAAGGGCGAAGGAAGATGGCAAAACTATTGCAGTTCAGTTTTCTGTTGTTGAGTTGCTGAAGGAAATGCAGCAAAAAGGAAGTCTTCTGTTCAGTTCGTTTTCTAGCCTTCAGTTAGAAGATGTGGAAGAAGCCCTCTTATACCTTTCGAAGATTGGTGCCTTGAAGTTGGAAGGCGGTTTCCTGGTGCTCTATAATGCTATGGAAATTCGCAGAATCAAGGATAACAAGTTGCGTTACAAGCAGGATGACTACCGCATGCTCAACGAGTTCTATAAGCAGAAGATTCAACAGGTACATATTGTAGGTGAGTATGCAAATCTAATGGTACGTGACTATGATGCGGCATTAGTTTATGTACAGGATTACTTCCAGATGGATTACAAGCAGTTCATTACCAAGTACTTCAAAGGTGAACGACAGAATCAGATACAACGAAATCTTACTCCTGGCAAATACGAACAACTATTCGGATGCTTGTCCGAACGACAGATGCAAATCATCAGCGATAAGGAGTCGCGCTGCATCGTGGTGGCAGCAGGTCCTGGAAGTGGAAAGACACGTGTGCTGGTACATAAACTTGCTTCTTTGCTTTTGCTTGAAGACGTGAAGCATGAACAATTGCTGATGCTTACCTTCTCACGTGCAGCTGCTACAGAGTTTAAACAACGACTGATAGAATTAATAGGTAATGCTGCTCATTTTGTGGAGATAAAGACATTCCACTCTTACTGCTTTGACTTGCTTGGCCGCATAGGAAATTTGGAGGATGCCAGCAATGTGGTGGCTCAGGCAGCTGAACTAATTGCTCAAGGTGAGGTGGAACCAAATCGTATCGGTAAGACGGTACTCGTCATTGATGAAGCTCAGGATATGAGTGCCGATGAATTTGCGCTTTTGCGTGCTTTGATGACAGCCAACGAAGAGATGCGTGTCATTGCCGTTGGTGATGATGACCAGAATATCTATGAGTTCCGAGGTTCTGATTCCCGACACATGCAGGAGTTGGCACAAATGGAAGGCAGCAAGTTTGTAGAGATGACAGACAACTATCGCAGTTCGCTTCATGTGGTGGATGTTGCAAATCGTTTCTCTAGTTACATATGTAACCGTCTGAAACAGACACCTATCCATTCCATGAGTCAGGAAGAAGGGTGTGTAAGCATCACTCATTATCAAACTGCATTTATGTATGAGCCTTTGGTGGAGGATTTGATACGAAACAATTGTAATGGAACTTCTTGTGTACTTACGCAAACTAACGAAGAAGCAGTCATCCTTGTGGCTCTTTTGCGCAAAAACGGAATACATTGCCAACTAGTACAGTCTATGGATGGCATCCGCTTCTGGAACTTGGCAGAAATGCGTTACTTCCTCAAATACATAGGTCAGCGAGTCATAACGCCTTTGATTCCTAATGATGTGTGGGAGGCAGCAAAGCAATCTACTTTCTTACAGTATGCTGATAGTGAGTCGTTAACGTATGTTCGCAGATGCGTGGAAATTTTCGAGTCAACCAATAAGACGAAATATGCAAGCGATTTCAAGGAGTATGTTTTTGAGTCATCGATTGAGGATTTCAGCGACTATTCGGGTACGGATGTAATTGTGTCAACCATTCACAAGGCGAAAGGCCGTGAGTTTGATGATGTTTATATGCTGATTGCCGATGGTTATACACGTGATGATCAACTGATGCGAAGGTATTATGTTGGCATGACGCGTGCTAAGAAACGTTTGTTTATCCATACCAATAGTCCATTCTTTAATCGTATAAAAGTTGATAAACACCTCGTATGTCAACAGCAATACGAGATGCCAGAGGAAGTCGTTCTGCAACTGACTCACAAGGATGTCAACCTCGGATACTTCAAGTCGCGTAAAAAAGATGTTCTTGCCCTTAGAGGTGGTTCTGCATTGACCTATACAGACCATTGCTTGTACGATGCAGCAACAGGTAATCCGGTCGCCATGCTCTCTGCTCGCATGCAACAGACACTATCCGAGTGGCAAGAGAAGGGTTACGAAGTACAAAGTGCCAAAGTACGTTTCATAGTGGCATGGAAACCCAAGGATGCTCCGAAGGAGGAAAAAGAAATTGCTGTGGTATTGGCTGACCTTTCACTAATAAAATCTAGGAATTAGCACCATTTTCCTACACCAAAAACTCATAAATCGTTCCACTCTTCGACAGGGATTTCAGATTTTGGCGGAGTATTTGCTCATAGTAATAGAATGTAAGTAATGACACGCGAAGAAGCCATAGCTGCAGGAATGGAGGTGCCTTTGATGCATGTGCAGCTGGATTGCTGTTGCAGATAAGCCCTTGGGCGTTTCACATGGAGAAGGAACTGATAACGAGGACGCAATGCCTTCACCTAAATGCAATGGCAGAAAGGATTGCTAATAATGAGTAAAAACAACAAACAATGGCAAGCGGCAAAACCGCTTGGACGGTTGCTCCTTGGTTACTATCCCACGTCAGCTTTGCTGACGGCACTAATCATTTATCCCTAATCTCTAATCATTAATCATTAATCATTAATCTCTATCTTTTAGAACCGGGAACTTCTCTCTGAATGCAGTAAGTTTTTCCATGTTTATTTCTGCTGTGATGGCAGAGGGCTGGTTTAATGGGCATTCGGCAAGGGTGCGGCCATAGGCATCGATGGCAGCCGTGCCACCTCTGTATTGGCAGGCCGAGTCAGTTCCTACGCGGTTTACGCCACAAACATAGCATTGGTTTTCTATGGCACGGGCACGTAGCAGGGTTTGCCATGCCTGCAATCGGCTTGTAGGCCACGATGCCACATAAAGCAGGCAGTCGTAGTCTTCGTGGTTACGTGCCCAGATAGGGAAGCGCAGGTCGTAGCACACCAGCAGCATGAAGCGCACGCCACGCCATTCTACTATTACACGCTTGTCTCCGGCAGTATAGCGATGATGCTCTCCGCTATAGGTAAAGAGGTGATGCTTGTCGTAGTAGGTAGTTTGGCCGTTGGGCTTCACAAAGTAGAAACGGTTTCGAAACGATCCATCCTCTGCCTTTGTGGCTATGCTTCCTGCTATGGCAGCATCCATGCGTGTGGCCATCTGCTGCATCCATAGGAGCGAGGTGCCATCTTCTTCGGCAATGCCTTCTGGATGGGTGGCAAAGCCAGTAGAGAACATCTCGGGCAACACATATACATCACTTTGTGGTGCGGCCAGTATGGCTGCTTCGGCAGCCTTGCAGTTCACGGTAGGCTGTGCCCATACTATATCCTGTTGTAATAATGTTATCTTCATAATGCGTGATCTTTTGCAAACATCTTCATGCGTTCATCCAGCACAGGGTAAAGTTCATCCCTCATGCGACTGGTGCAGGCGCGTACCCCTTGCTGCATAGAACCTGTGGTATCGAGGTTGATAGAGCTAACTCCATAGTGGATAAGTTCCTTTACCAGCTGGGAACCGGTTAAACCTGGGAAAGAAAGAGAGAAGAAGAATCCGTTTCCTATCTCTTCGGTAACATCCTTGGGGTAGGTTATGGTAAAGCCGTTGTCGCAGAATATCTTCTTCATCTTCTGTGCACGGATGGCATATTCGCGTGTGTCTTCTACAAAGTTTATCTTGCCCTGGCACGATAGGCGAAGCATCTCGGCATAGCCATACTGGGTAGTGGCCGTGCATCCGCTGGTAATCATATACTGAATGCTGGCAATGAAGGTAGGACCAAACACTCCGGTATCGTGATACCGTTCGGCAAGGGCAGGGAAGTGGCGGTCGAACAACTTGTCGCTGATGCACACCAAAGCCATGCGCTGGCCGGCATACGAGAATATCTTGCTGCTGGATAGCATGAGTATGTAGTTATCGGTATAGCGTGCTGCTGTTCGTACAAAAGGTGGCAGGTAGGGATGGCTGAGGTCTCTTCGGCTTTCCATGGCAAAATAGGCCAGGTCCTCTAGCACTATGGCATCATGCTTGGTTGCCAGTTCTCCTATAATCTGCAGTTCTTCTTCCTCAAGTGATATCCATGCTGGGTTATTGGGATTGCTATACACGATGACTGCTATATCGTTGCTGCCTAGCATCTCCTCTAGCTTTGTGCGGAGTGCCTGACCGCGGTGGTGAAAGATGTCGAACTCCTTCCAGGCAATGCCCAGCACGCGCAGCTGCGATTTCTGAATAGGAAAGCCTGGGTCGATGAATAGCACCTTGTCTTTTGTCTTGTCGCGCTGGCAGCAAGCGATAAAGCTGCCAAACGATCCAGCTACGCTACCCACGGTAGGGATGCAGGCACGAGGTGATATGTCGATATCAATGAATGCCTTTACAAATTCTGCTGCAGCATCCTTTAGTTCCTTAACGCCCGCAGCTGCAGGATACTGACTGCCGATGCCGCTGTCAAGGGCACGCTTCTCGGCTTCTATGCCATATCGGTTGGCAGGCAGGCCAGGACTTCCCTGATCCATTCGGATAAAGGGTATGCCGGTTTTCTGCTCCAGGTATTGTGCCACCAGCAGTGTTTCGCCGATCGTGGCATGCGACAGGTCGGCCACATGGTTCACGCGTGCTGCTTCATCTACCAGTTCTTCGCTGAATATCTTCATTCTTGTTTCTTATAATATCGCAAAGTTACGAATTAATAAGCAAACTGCCCAAAAATGTTACAGAAAACATGTAAGGGTTTAAAAGTTTAAAGGTTTAAAAGTTTAAGGGTTTGAAAGTTTAACAAGACGCAGAATCGCAAAGACGCAAAGTAATCGTTGCTATGGCTATCGCCTTCGCCAAACTCAAAACTCATAATATTTTGTCTGTTGTCTAAAAATAACCACATACCCCCCAAAAACTATAACCTGAGCATTTGCGAAAGTTGAATCAAAACTTTTACGATACAAGAAATGTTTTTTTCGTGAAATAATATTATCTTTACACCAAAGTTTACGAATTATAGAAAACGGGTTAATATATCATGAAAAAAACACTTTTATCAGGTCTTTTGGCGCTGACCCTTTGTTCTGGGGCATGGGCGCAGATTCAAGAAACTCCTATGCCTAAACTGGTTCAGGAGAAAGGCAAATATGCCTTCTATGTGGATGACAAGCCCTTCTTTGTATTGGGCGGACAATGTCATAATTCAAGCAACTGGCCATCTACCTTGCCAAAGGTGTGGGAAACCATGGCAGAGATGAATGCCAATACGCTAGAGATTCCTATCTATTGGGAATGTGTGGAACCGGTTGAAGGACAGTTTGATTTCTCTTCTGTTCAGTTGTTGCTGGATCAGGCACGACAGCGTAACATGAAACTGATACTGCTGTGGTTTGCTACCTGGAAGAATGGTAGTAACCATTACATGCCTGCGTGGATGAAGCTGAACTCGAAAACCTATTATAATGTAGTGGGTAAGGGTGGAAAGCTGGTGGATTCGCCATCTGCTCATTGCGAGGCTGCCATGAAGGCTGATGCCAAGGCATTTACCCAGTTCATGAAGTATCTTAAGGAGAATGATCCTTGCCATACCGTGATAATGGTGCAGGTGCAGAATGAACCAGGAACATGGGATAGTGTGCGCGACTACTCACAATCGGTAGACAAGTTGTTTAACCAACCTGTTCCTTCGGCATTACTCAAGCCAGAAATCTTCTCGCAGCTGGAAACAAAGGCTAAGAAAGGTACATGGAGTGAGGTGTTTGGCGACCGTGCAGACGAGTATTTCAATGCGTGGCATATAGCCAGCTACATAGAGTATGTGGCAGCTGCAGGCAAGGCGGTTAATCCGTTGCCAATGTTTGTGAATGTGGCTTTGAGAGCGCCTTTCGGTAATCCTCCTGCTACAAACTATGAAAGTGGTGGCGCTACCGATAATGTCATCGGCATCTATAAGGCTGCTGCTCCTCACATCGACTTTGTGGCTCCTGATATCTACCAAAATGGGGATGCCGACTATATGGAGTCTATCAAGCTCTATACCCGTAAGGACAATGCGCTGATGGTGCCAGAAACTCATGCCAATTCTACCAAATACCTCTACGAAGTAGTAAGTCGTGGCATAGGTTTCTCACCCTTTGGTGTAGATGGTAGGCCAGCAGGTCCTTTGGCATTGGAATACAAAGCCCTTCTTCCTATCACAGATAAACTGACTCAATGGAGACTTGAAGACAGAATCTTTACTGCCATTGAACCAGAAGACCATCAGTCGCAACGACTCGACTTAGGTGAGTGGGAGGCTATCCTGAGCTTTGGAAAAGCGGTGCGTAGTAATACGCAAGGTGCATCGACTGCACATGAGGATAGTTCGGATGGACATGCCATGATTGTGAAGCTGAATGCCAACGAGTTTTACTGCATGGGTAGCAACGTGCGCTTCTCTTTCCTTCCACAAGGCAAGAACAAGGGTCGTGCATGGCATTACCTGAAAGTAGAAGAGGGTAGTTTCAATGAAAAAGGAGAGTGGGTTCCTTCACGTATTCTGAATGGTGATGAAACCGACTGGACAGGACCATACGTTGGTGCTAAACCACAGATTCTGCACATTAGTGTGTATGTTAGGGAACCGAGGAAATAAAAGTTTAAAAGCTTAAAGGTTTAAAAGTTTAAAGGGTAACAGACAACAGTCTCAATGAATAATGGAATGTTTTGCAATTATCATTCATCGATAAGCCCTAATCACTAATCTCAAATCTCAAATCTCAAATCAAAATTAATTAATATATAATGAAAAAACTACTATCAACAGTCCTTGCATTAGGCATAAGTGCTGGTGCTTGGGCACAAGGCATTACAGGGGAGTATGAAATCCCTAAGGTCCCAGAATGGGCTAAGAATGCTGTTTTCTATCAGATTTATCCGCAGACATTCTGCGACTCGGATGGAGATGGTATTGGCGATATTCAAGGAATTATCAGTAAGTTAGACTATGTAAAGAGTCTGGGCGTGGATGCCATCTGGTTTAATCCATTCTTTGATTCTCCTTTCTTGGATGCTGGTTACGATATTCGTGATTATTACAAGATTGCTCCACGCTATGGTACAAACGAGGATGCCAAGCAGTTATTTGACGAGTGTCATAAGCGTGGCATGCATGTGATTTTTGACTATGTAATCAGTTATACTGCCATTGATCACCCTTGGTTCAAGGAAAGTGCAAAGCAGGAAAAGAACAAGTATTCTAACTACTATATCTGGACTAATACCAACTGGGTTGATCCACCTCGCGAGTTTGCTGGCTCATTCATCAAGGGTTACGGACAGCGTAATGGTCAGTTCATGCGTAACTTTTATTGGTGTCAGCCTGCTTTGAACTTTGGTTTTGCAAATCCCGACCCTAAGCAGCCTTGGCAGTTGCCTACCAATCATCCTGATATCCTTGCCATGCGTAACGACCTGAAGGATGTGCTGCGTTTCTGGATGAACATGGGTGCAGATGGTTTCCGTGCAGATATGGCGGGTGCGTTGGTGAAAACTACGCATACTACTGGTAATGAGCAATTCTTCAATACACAAGAGAGCGCAACAAAACTGTGGTGGCGCGAGATTCGTCAGTTACTCGAAGATGAATTCCCACAAGGTTTCATGGTAGCCGAGTGGAGCGACCCTGCAACAGCATTGGATAATTGCTTCCATGTGGATTTCTTCCATTGGTTTAATGGTTACAATGACTTGTTCCAGAAAGAAAGCTGGCGTATCCTGAATGGTGTGAGCGAAGGTCATAGTTATTTCGATGCAGAGGGAAAAGGAAATATTACCGATTTCTTGGCTAGTTACATGAATCAGTATAACCAGGTTAAGGGTAAGGGATATATTTCTCTTCCATTGGGTAATCATGATAATGCTCGCTTAGGAAACAAGCGCACCGATAAGGATCTGGAAATTATCTATGCCTTTGGCTTTACCATGCCAGGTGTTCCTTTCCTATATTATGGCAACGAAATTGGCATGAAGCAGTTGCCTACAACCTGGCCTCAGGTAGAGGGTGCTTATCAGCCACGAAACGGAGCACGCACACCTATGCAATGGTCGCAGGGAAAGAATCTGGGTTTCTCTACTGCAGATGCAGAGAAGTTGTATTTACCCGTAGATCCTGCTGTTGATGCTCCTAATGTAGAAGTGCAGGAAAGTAATCCTAACTCATTGCTAAACAAGACACGACAGTTGATTAATCTTCGTCACACAGAACCTGCTTTGGCAAACTATGCCGAGTTTGTTCCTGTTTTTGCAGAGAAGAACACTTATCCTTTTGTATATGCTCGTGCTGCAGGAAAGGATGTTGTGCTGGTAATGCTGAATCCTCGTGCCGAAGTAGCAAAGGCTACCTTTAGTGTGGATGTTCCTTTCAAGAAAACAAAGCTGCTGATGGGTGACAAGTTTGCTATACAGCGTGATAAGAAAACAGGTAATGTAACAATAGATATGCCTGGACAGAGCTATGCTATTGTGAAACTTTTAAAATAATAAATGACGGAATTTACCAAATGGGTGGCTTGCTGGGGCAATGCCACCTCTATTACCGATAGGAAAGAGGCTGTTTATGCCAAGGATATTACCCTTCGCTATCCTGTGAAGATGTGTTTCAATGGTAGTAAGCTGCGCTTTCGTTTTTCCAATCTTACTGGTACCGAACCCGTAACGCTTACAAAGGCTTATGTAGATGGCACCAGCATTACGTTCGATTCTCTTCAGCAAGTTGTTATTCAGCCTGGTGAAGAGATGAATAGTGATGAAATTCCATTCGGCGTAACAGCAGGACAAACCATTCAGGTGAGTATGTATTTTGCTGATTATACGCAGATGAATGCAGGCACGTTAATTACCGGGCCTCTTTCCAAGGGAAGATACAGCTATGGCGATTTTGCTATGGCAGAAGATTTACCAATGGATCTTACCCGTAACACTAACTGGTTCTATTTTTTGAACACCATCGATGTGCTTACAGAAGAGAAGAACCACGCGCTGGTTTGCTATGGCGACTCTATTACTGCACAGAGTTGGCCAGACTATCTTTCTTTGCGTACATGGGAACAGGGTTTTAACAATGTTTCCATCATCCGTAGGGCAGTTAGTGGAACACGTATCTTGCGCCAGTACGATTGTATTACCTATCAGGCATACGGATTAAAGGGTGCTACTCGTTTCCCCATTGAACTGAACGTTGCTGGCGCTAGTGCGGTCATCATTCAGCATGGCATTAACGACATCATTCATCCAGTAGGAGTAGAGGTGAACCCATTCCGTCCCTGGAGCGATATGCCTACGCTGGATGAGATGATAAAGGGTGTAGAACAGCTTTATATTGCCCATGCGCGCAACTTGGGTCTGAAAGTATGGAGTGGCACATTGCTGCCTATTGAGGGGTGGCGAACCTATACGAAAGAGCGTGATGTGCTACGCTGTCAGTTTAATGAATGGCTTCGTCAGTCACCTTTGTTCGATGGCTGTGTAGATTTTGACTTGGCAGTGCGTGATACGAAAAATCCCGCAGCATTTGCAGCGGGATTTGACTCGGGCGATCATCTGCATCCAAGTGAAGCAGCCTATAAGGCTATGGCAGATGCTGTGCCTTTAGAACTTCTATAGTGATTGATATTCAGTTTTTCAACTGCCAATAGTCAAGGTCAAATAACTCTTCATCACCACCGCGGAACAGCAGATACACATCATGAATGCCTGTTGCTTCTGCGGTGATTTTTGTGGTTATGGTCTTGTCGTCTTTTACTTCAATACGTGCAAAAGGACGACCGCCTAGTTCGTTTAGGTAAAACTCTACAATACCGGCATGCTTGATGTTAAGAACCTGGGCAATAAGTTCGGTAGGTGTCTTTGTTCCGAAATCTACCTGACGCAACTTGATCCAGTCACCATTGTGGATGCTAGTTACATAGTGAAGCGTTCCTGCTAGTCTATCCAACTTTACACCCCAACTGCCCGACATGGTCTCGGCTTCTACCTTTTGATATGGGTTCAGTACCCCTACAGGCTTAACACCTTCTTTGGTAAAAGGTATGAAAGGAATACTACCATCGGCATTGAAACTGAATTCTTCAATAGCTGTAGAACGGCGGAATCCACCTCCGTTAGGCAGGATGCCATTGTGGTAGAACATATAGTTTTGTCCCTTGAAGGTGATGTTTCCTCCATGAATGGTAAAGCTGTTCTGTGCCTCATCCATGATGCGGCCACGGAAAGTCCAAGGACCATTCACGGTAGGAGCAGTAGAGTAGGCCATGTATTCAGGTACGCCACCGGCAGGATAAACAGCATAGTACATTCCGTTTTGTTTTGTAACCCAAGGACCTTCCTCGTATTGTGTCATCATGCGCTCTTTACCTATGCTCCAGTCCATTTTTGATTGAAGGGCACCAAAACTGTCGGGGTTAGTATAACCAGGAACTTCCTGGTAACCATCTGCAAATGAAATCATATCTTCATTTAGCTTTCCATACCAGAATCCCTTGTTTCCCCAGAATAAATAAGGTGTGTTATCGTCGTCAATAAATATTGTTGGGTCGATAAACCCAAAACCTGTAGCCAGAGGCTTTCCTAAAGCATCTTTCCAAGGACCTTGTGGGTTATCTGCTACCGCTACGGCAAGTGCATCTTTTCCATCAGCAGTATTGCAGCAAAGATACCAGTACCATTTGCCGTTACGTTCAACTGCCTGTGCAGCCCATGCTCGGTCGCCCTGAGCGGCCCATGAAAAAGTCTCGGTAGATACAGGAGCACCCAGATATGTCCAGTTCACGATGTCTTCTGTTCTGAATAGCAACCAGTCTTTCATCTTGAATTTGATGGCGTCGTCTGCGTCGTGATCTAGAA
>JAGHTY010000150.1 GCA_018065125.1 Candidatus Minthousia equi | reverse complement strand
GGCTACTACATCCCTGGCACTACTTGGATTGACTTCTTCAATCCCAATGCTGCCAATGCCTACTGGAAGAATTTCAACGAGAAACTATTGGTGCACAACATCGATGCTTGGTGGCAGGATGCCACAGAACCAGAGAACGATGACTTGGTGAACCGTCGTGTGGCAAATGGTACCATTGCTGGTGAGCAGGTAAGAAATGTTTATCCGTTGTTGGTGAGCAAGACCGTTTACGAGGGTTTGAAAAAGGATGATGCCAAACGTAGGGCAATGATTCTAACACGAAGTGGATTCCCTGGAATTCAGCGTTATGGATCTACCCTTTGGTCGGGTGATGTAGGTAACGACTGGGAAACCCTCCGTCGTCAGATTGCTGGAGGTTTAGGACTGATGGCTGCTGGTCATCCTTGGTGGACATACGATGCAGGCGGTTTCTTCCGTCCTTGGCAAAACCAGTATCAGGACAAGGAATACATCCAGCGTCTTATCCGTTGGGTGCAGTGTGCTACCTTCCTGCCCTTGATGCGTATTCACGGATACATGAGCGATACCGAACCTTGGCGTTATGGTGAAGAGGCAGAGAAAATCATCAAGAGTCAGCTGGAACTTCGTTACCGCCTGCTTCCTTATATCTATACCGAAGCATGGAAGGTATCAAGCAATGGAGGAACCCTGATGCGACCTTTGGTATTTGACTTCCCAGAAGATGCCGAAGCACTGAAGCACGAAACAGAGTACATGTTTGGTTCTGCATTCCTTGTAAATCCTATTATCGCTCCTGATGTTACTACATATAAGACTTATCTTCCAAAGCACAAGGAAGGTTGGTATGATTTCCATACCGGTAAGCACTATGCAGGAGGACAAACCATTGAAACATCTGTGAGTATCAACAATATACCCGTATTTGTAAAAGGAGGCAGCATTGTTCCGATAGGTGCAGTAAAGCAATATGCACAGCAACCTACCGATGAACCTTTGGAGATTCGTATCTACCCAGGAGCAAATGCAGATTACACCCTTTACGAGGATGAAGGTGATAACTACAATTACGAAAAGGGCATCTACTCACTGGTTGAGATGAAGTGGAACGACAAAGCAAGGAAACTTACCGTAAAACCAAGAAAAGGTAGTTTCCCTGGCGTAAAGCCGTTTAAGTACAGAACGAATGTTGTTATTCCATAGTTACTTATCACTATCAATTTATAGTATTCACTTAAACTTAAAATACAAAAATGCAGAATACTTACGTAAAATGGGCTGTGCTACTGCTGGCAGTGGTAACTATGACAGCATGTAAGAAGGAAGAACATGGCATTGAACCTGAGTATGACAGTTCGCAGTTCGCACTAATCACCGATGTGGTGCCTGATGCAATCCTGGAGATTCGTTACTTCAGTACGTACAACTTCATTGGCGATCGCATCCCGGGCTATGATGAACCTGTTGCTTTGCTGACTCGTGAAGCGGCTGACTCGTTGCGTGCCGTGAGTGATGACTTGATAAAGGAGGGCTACCGACTGAAGATCTTTGATGCTTACCGTCCTCAATGTGCCGTGGATTACTTCATGAAATGGGCAAAAGACCTCTCGGACACTCGCATGAAGGACTACTTCTATCCTGAACTGGAGAAACCGGAGATTATCCCTGGTGGATATGTGGCTGAACACAGTGGTCATACTCGTGGTTCGACGGTTGACCTCACCCTCTTCGACATGAAGCTGGAGAAGGAAGTTGACATGGGATGCACCTTCGACTACTTCGGTGTGGCTTCGCACCCTGACAAGCAACCAGGACAGGAGATCGGTGCCTATCAGCCAATCAACGAGGAGCAGTACCATAACCGTATGATATTGCGCAAGGCTATGATGCGTCACGGTTTCAAGCCTCTCGACACGGAATGGTGGCATTTCACACTCAATAACGAGCCTTTCCCTAACACCTACTTCAAGTTCCATGTCGCCACTGAAAGCGTGAAACGATAAGATTTTTAGTAAAATAACCTGCAAAGTCACATCGTCATAGCAACAGTATGACTTTGTGACTTTGCGCCTTTTTATTGTCAAAACATTCAATTTGAACGAATTTACAAGAAATTGTTATTTTATTGAACGATATAACAACATATAAAACATAAAAACAAACTATCTTTGCATCAAAATTAAAAGTTTTTGAAGCAAAAGCATTATGAAGAAAAACTCTATTCTATTTACAGTTCTGTTGGCAACTGTATTTATGGTGTTTTCATGTAACACCCTTAGTCTTTCACTGGACTCTGTAGATGAACACGGAACCCGCACATTGTGCACATCAAACATTGGCTTGTTTGGTGAGTTTGATATGGCACTTGGAGCAAAGGTTGAGAAGAACGATACTATCCTTGGAGTACTAATTACATGCGGCATGAAATCTGATCATGGAGTGTTCAATAAGGCAGACTACCTTAGATTGCGTCTGAACGATGGTCAGGAAATAAGCTTGCAGAACCTATACGAGAAAGAATTCGAGAAAAGCAATAACACCGAGGTTTATGAGACTCCAGAAATGGAAGAGAGGTTTGTTTATACCTACAGCCGCAGGTCTCGTGGAATAGTGATTACTCCTGTCATGGTTCACAGAATGGTTCAGCACGTTCACACCAGCATTACTACCAATTCGTATGCGCTATATCTCATCAGCAAGCATCAGTTGGAAGACATCATGCAGAAAGGTGTTGCAAAGTTGAGAGTTGAAATAGAAGATGCCGACTATGACATGCCAAACCCAGAAAAGGCACAGGAAAAGTTCATTAAGCTTTACAACTATCTACACCAGCAGGCAACACATCCTTTTATCAGAAGTAAATTCTAAAACAATATGCAAACGCCTAAATTTAACATGTACAAGACAAAAATTTTTGGTTCACTGGTGCTAACAGCAATGGCCAGAACTATGTTGAAAAATATCTGCAGAATGGTACTCCCCTAGTTGTACCACAAAATCAAAGAAAATAAA
>JAGHTY010000200.1 GCA_018065125.1 Candidatus Minthousia equi | reverse complement strand
ATATAATATGGTGTTGTTTTGACTTTGTGTGAAAGGATATAAAAAAGCCGTAAGTTTGAAAAAACCTACGGCTATCATTTTTGCCTTTATCTACTTTCCAGAATAATTGGTATCTACGGTAATGCTCACCTTCCTGCCAGGATATTTCAGGGTTATCTGCTCTTCAAGCCAGTGGCAGATGGCAGGGGCATCGTGATCAAACGAAACTACAATGTCGAACGCTATCTCCTCATCATCTACAAAGAAACCATGCATCTGCTGCACGCCGTCTTGCGTCATTGCCATCTGGCGTATGTCGTCGCGCATGGCTTTTACCTCGGGATTGGTGTTGTTCGAAACATAGATGCCAACAGTTACTACTGCCTTGAATTCAGAATAGATAAGGCCCGATACACGTCGGCATATTTTCTGAATCTGGTACGAAGGCGTTGTGTCGGCCACCTCGATATGAATAGAACCGATTGCAGTGTCGGGGCCATAGTCGTGAAGGATAAGGTCGTATGCACCAAGCACACCTGGCACTTCATTCACCTTGCTCTTGATGGCAGTTGCCAGTTCTCCCTGCACTCTGTTTCCTACAACCTTTCCCAATGGGTCAAGCAGCGTTTCTATTCCTGTCTTGATGATGAAAGCCGAGATTATCACACCAATGTAGCCATCTATGCTGATGCTCCATATCATTGATACTGCGGCCCCCAGAAGTGTAGCGGCAGAAAGCATGGCATCGTATGATGCCTCAAGGCCGCTTGCCACAAGTGCATCCGAATTAAGTGCCTTGCCACGCACCTTAAAGTAACTTCCCAATATCAGTTTTCCTGCTATGGTAACAATGATTACCATCACCGAAACCCAGGTGAAGGAGGTCTGCTCGGGGTGAATAATGGCTTTTACCGATTCTATCATCGACGAAACGCCGGCGGCAAAGATGATTCCAGCTACCAGTATGGCACTGAAATATTCCACTCGGCCATAGCCGAAAGGATGCTTGCTGTTGGGCTTTCTTCCTGCCAGTTTAACGCCTAATATCGTGATGGCCGATGACAATGCGTCCGACACATTGTTCACGGCATCCAGCAATACGGCAACTGAATTAGAGAGAAGGCCTACAATCACCTTGAAAGTGGCAATCACAGCATTTGCGCCAATTCCAACAATGCTAACCTTCGTAATCTGATTGTTCCTGCTCTGTTTCATACTTTTCATTTTCAGATTGCAAAATTACTCACATTATTGATAATTCAGCACACTTGGCTTTGAAGATTTCTAATTTTTAATAAGGATTTTGCTTTTTCAGTGTAATAAACGTAATGATTCTATTTTTGCTTGTTTGCTTCGTTATACTGTTCATCGGTAACAGGTTCTAGCCATTCGTTGCTCTCGGGGTCACCTACATGAACATGGCTTGCAAGATGCTGAAACCAAGAGTTCTTGGTGGCTCCATGCCAGTGCTTTGCACCTTCGGGAATGTCGATGATATCGCCTGCATGAAGATTAATGGCAGGTTTGCCCCATTCCTGATAGATACCTTCACCACTCACGCAAATAAGTAGCTGGTGTGCTCCGTGATGAATGTGCCAGTTATTACGGCAACCTGGTTCGAAGGTTACATTGGCATAGCTCTGTACGGTCTTTTCACCACCAGCAAGGTTCTTTGGTTGAATCTGTGCGAGGTGACTCTGTCCTGTGAAATACTGAGCGTATGCATCGTTTGGATTGCCTTTTGGCCATGAGCCAGCTTGTGCATCAGCGGAGGCATCGCATTGT
>JAGHTY010000052.1 GCA_018065125.1 Candidatus Minthousia equi | reverse complement strand
CAACCGTGTAAAAAGTGCACCTAGACAAAATGGAACCTTGGAAAAATTTGTCCGCGTCGGGCTCATGTTAAGATGTTTAAGGGGTTTAAGGAGTACCTTTTAAACTTTTAAACTCTTAAACTCTTAAACCTTTCCTTCATTGCGCAAATATAGTAATAAATTTCAAATACCCACATGTCAAAATGTATAAATATGATGCATTGCAGGCCCTAAAACAAAAAAAAGAGGTGCACCCATTACGGGAACACCTCTTTATATATTTGGAAACTATTGTTTGCCTTGAATTACAACTGAGGACCAGCAGCAACCAATGCCTTACCAGCTTCGTTAGTAGTGTACTTAGAGAAGTTTTTGATAAAGCGAGCAGCCAAATCCTTAGCCTTCTCTTCCCACTGGCATGCGCACTCGTAAGTGTCGCGTGGATCCAAGATAGCAGGATTTACGTTTGGCAGAGAAGTTGGAACCTCGAAGTCGAACATAGGGATCTTCTTGGTTTCTGCCTTCAGGATAGAACCATCCAGGATAGCGTCGATGATACCACGAGTATCTGGAATAGAGATACGCTTGCCAGTACCGTTCCAACCAGTGTGTACCAAGTATGCCCTAGCACCGCTCTTCTCCATCTTCTTAACCAATTCCTCGGCGTACTTAGTTGGGTGCAACTCAAGGAATGCCTGGCCGAAGCAAGCAGAGAATGTAGGAGTAGGCTCGGTGATACCACGCTCGGTACCTGCCAACTTAGCGGTGAAACCACTCAAGAAGTAGTACTGAGTCTGAGCTGGAGTAAGGATAGAAACTGGAGGCAATACACCGAATGCATCAGCAGACAAGAAGATAACGTTCTTTGCTGCAGGAGCAGAAGAACCTGGCTGGATGTTAGCGATGTGGTTGATTGGGTAAGAAACACGAGTGTTCTCGGTTACGCTCTTATCAGCAAAGTCGATCTTACCATCAGCAGCTACAGTAACGTTCTCCAACAGAGCGTTACGCTTGATAGCGCCATAGATATCTGGCTCGTTCTCCTTTGACAGGTTGATTACCTTTGCATAGCAACCACCCTCGAAGTTGAATACGCCATTGTCGTCCCAACCGTGCTCGTCGTCACCAATCAAGCGACGCTTTGGATCGGTTGAAAGAGTAGTCTTACCAGTACCAGACAAACCGAAGAAGATAGCGGTGTTCTCACCGTTCATATCGCAGTTTGCAGAGCAGTGCATTGAAGCGATACCCTGCAATGGCAAGTAGTAGTTCATCATAGAGAACATACCCTTCTTCATTTCACCACCATACCAAGTGTTGATGATTACCTGCTCACGAGAAGTAGTGTTGAAAGCAACACAGGTTTCTGAGTTCAAGCCCAGTTCCTGATAGTTCTCAACCTTAGCCTTAGAAGCGTTGTAGATAACGAAGTTTGGCTCGAATGCCTCCAACTCCTCAGCAGTTGGCTGGATGAACATGTTAGTTACGAAGTGTGCCTGCCATGCTACCTCAACGATGAAACGAACAGCCATACGAGTGTCCTTGTTTGCACCGCAGAATGCATCAACAACATACAAGTTCTTGTTGCACAATTCCTTAACTGCCAATTCCTTTACCTTTGCCCAAACTTCCTCAGTCATTGGGTGGTTATCGTTCTTGTAACCCTCAGTTGTCCACCATACCTTATCGTGGCTCTGAGCATCGTCAACGATGTACTTATCCTTAGGTGAACGACCAGTGAAGATACCTGTCATTACGTTAACAGCGTTCAACTCGGTGTTTACACCAACCTCAAAACCTTCCAAGCCGGCCTTGGTCTCCTCAGCAAACAGCACCTCGTAAGAAGGGTTGTGAGCAATAACGGTAGAACCAGTGATACCGTACTGTGTTAAATCTAAATTTGCCATTTTTGAAAAACTTATTAATAGTTATAAATGAATTTGCAATTTTCCGCACGCAAAAATACTCAAAATCTACATCTTTGCAAAAGCAAAGCTAGTTTTTTTTGTTCACACTAACAATGATTTAGATTTTTGCAACGTGGAGTTGTCATTATTTAATGAACACCACACCATCCTGTGGCTGAAGGGTAAGATTGTAGGGTTTGTTTTCTCTTATTCTTGTTTGCTGAAGCGTAGGATTGTTTCCTCCGTCGTAAATCTGAACATTATAGCCAGCCAGCATTGGCAAATTCAGTTTCAGCTTCAATGGTTCGTCTGTTGCGTTAATGGCTGCAACATACCATGTTCTGCCATGACGACGTGCCAAAACAATGTACTTTCCTGGGTAGCCATCGATAAACCTTACCTCGTCCCAGGTAGTAGGAACAGACTTCATGAAATCAATACATAGCTGTGGAGCATCTGTCAAATCTCGTGGCTGCAAGGCAAAGTTCTGAATAGGATTCTGGAACAGGATGGAAGTTGCCAATTCGAACATATCTGTAGTGCGACGAACACTACCCTTTTCTGGATTCTTGTGTATTCTTCTACTTAGGAATGTGCCACCGAACTCCATACATCCCACAGTGTTACGAATAAATGGATGGGTAGTAGCATTCTTTGCCTCCATATCGCAGGCATGCTGACCGAAATACATGTTTTCACTTGCCAACACTGCTTCGCTACCCACATAGTTAGGATACATACGCTCCCATCCACGTGGCAAGGTACAGCCATGGAAAATCACCATCAGCTCATTGTCGTCGGCATCACTCAGAATCTGCTCGTACAAGCGCATGGTTTCCTGCTTGTCGCCACCAAAGAAATCCACCTTGATACCCTTTACGCCAATGCTGTGCAGCCACTGCATCTCTTTCTTGCGAATGATGCTGTTGTCCATACAGTTAATTGGGCCCTGCTCAATATCATTCCAGTAACCACTAGAGCTATACCACATGAACACGTCGATTCCTAAGCTGTGTGCATAGTCAACCACCTCGATTATACCCTCACGGCCAATGTTTGTATCCCACCAGTTATCTACCAGGATATACTCATATTTCATGGCAGCAGCCAAATCTGCATATTTCTTTAAATCAGAGATGTTGATACTGTTGTCTTGCCAAAGAATCCAACTCCATGTTCCACGGCCAAATTTGTAATCGTTCTTCGTTTCGTAAAGCGGATCTACCACATCCCAAGGGATAGTGGTTTCTACAATAGGCTTCAGTGAATTACCTACTGTAAGTGTACGCCAAGGAGTGCTTCCTGGCAACGAAAACGCAGGTTCCACGCTGCCATTTCCATTGTTTTCCTCTGGCATTGGGTAGGCAATGGTATAGGTGTTATCCTTGCAGTCGCTTAAGCGAGAACCGCAGTAACGACTGCTTACACCCGTTTCACTTACCAGTACCCATCCATTCTCTGCTACATGGAACAAACCAGGGAAGGTGTAGCCATGTCCAAACTGCGATGGGGTGTTCATAGGAGCATCCCACTTATATTCCTCCTCATAGCTAGGCTTGGTGCGCTTCCATCCTACCATTGCATCACTTTGTGGGGTAAGGAAAGTAGTTGTCTGCTCAGGGAAATGGAAACCTGTGTATTCCTGCATCACACGGATGCTGGCAGTTTCACCCTGCTTAGGAATAAAGTAGCGGAAAGCCACATCATTGTTACTTACCTTAAACTCAATCTGCATCTTATGGCCATCGGGTGTTTCTACCTTACACTCAAGCAGATTTCCCGCATAGTTCACCTTGCTCTGCTTGCTTCTATTCAAGGTGTATTCTTTTGTTACAGGAGTTTGAGTTGCCTCGGTAAGTGTAAGTGATTTTCCAAAATCGCCAATATTTGTTTCCAAACCTAATGGAGAGTTCTCAAGCATTACATTTCCTGCATAAGTTACCGTGTAGCTTGCCTGTTGCTGTGCAGGGAAAAACAAATTCACTTGTAGCAATCCATCTGGACTGCTTACCGT
>JAGHTY010000168.1 GCA_018065125.1 Candidatus Minthousia equi | reverse complement strand
AACATATACTGCTATTGGGATACTACTATGTAGTGTATGTATATATACAAAAAAATAATATATATTGAAAAACCCCGTCGGCAATGGCAGCATGTCGGCACCTAAACCACAAAAACTAAGCTTCTATACCTTGCGACTTGTTGACTCTTATCTCCTCCCTTTAAGGGTTTCTGTCCCCCGATAACGTTTCTGTCCCCCGATAACGGGGGAACCGAAAGGGGTGTAAAGACCATTGAGGAACCGAAGGGGGTATAAAGACTATTGAGGGAGGGTCTCTATAACCTTTCGCCCCTAACATCCTAGACCTTTCAGTCCTGACGTCCCAGACCCTTCGGGCTAAAGGTCTAGGACCCTTAAATGCCGTTTCTTTATAATCCGGACTTATCCTGGCCTTCTTGCCGAAACAAAGAAGATAAACATGAGAAATTCCTTTGGAGGTTCGATTGGTGTTCGATTGAAGCTCGATTGGTGTTCGATTCCAGAATCGAACATTATGCGGACAGAAGACCGTTAAGAAGCTTATTTCTATAAGAACACAAAAAGCCTAAAACAGCAGCAATCCTGCTACACCGCAAAGGCAAATCATTAGAATAGGGTTAACCTTAAATGAACGGGTGCCAATGAAGGCAGCAAGGAAAAGGAAGATGCTTACAAAAAACTGCCATGGATTGATGTGAATAGAAGAGAAATTCTCCACATTCATCAAACAAAGGGCTGCTGCTGCCAAAAGTCCTACTACGGCAGGACGGATGCCTTTGAATACATGTTCTACGGCAGGATGATTCTTGTAGCGCATCAGAAACTTGCAAATCATCAGCATGAGGATGAGCGAGGGGAGAACTACAGCAAAGGTAGCAGTACAACTGCCCAGAATAGCCCAACCTTCACCATAACCGGCAGCAGCCACAGCACTGTAACCACAATAGGTGGCAGAGTTGATGCCAATAGGCCCAGGGGTCATCTGGCTCACGGCAACGATATCGGTAAATTCGGCAGTTGTCATCCATCCATTCTGGGTTACAACCTCGCCCTGTATCATACTTAACATGGCATAACCGCCTCCAAAACCAAACAATCCGATTTTGAAGAACGACCAGAACAAACTCATATATAATAATACCAATCCCATGTCTTTGATAGTTTAGTCGTTGCTAGGGTCATTGTCTTCACGAACGCGGCGTGGGTCAAGGGCCGAGAACAGGTTTGGTTCCTCGGCTTGTACCCTGCGACGTTCTTCCTTACGCTTCTCTGCTTCGGCACGTGCCTTCTGTGCTTTCTGCTGTGCCTCGGGAATCATCTGGCGCATTTCTGCTTCCTTGCGTTGTGCTTCTTCCTGTTGGCGGCGTGCCTTTTCCTGCAGTTTCTGTGCTTTTTCTATCTTTTTCTGAATCTCTTTCAGATTCTGTTCCTCTTTCTTTGCTTTCTTGATAGCTTCGGCTGCAATGCGCTCGGTTTCATCCTTTGGAGCAGGAGGGATGTTTGCCTCTTCCTCTAGATAGAACTTTCCATATACATAGCCTGCTACACCTGCAATAAGGATAATCCATATTGGCGAAATGCCTAATAGCCAGATAAGCAAGGCGCATACCACAGGAATCCATACATTATACCTATTTATTTTAGCGGCCTTTGCCAAACGGAAGACAGGTGCTGCTATCAGGGCTACCACGGCAGGGCGAATGCCCTTGAAGATTTTCTCTGCAACCTCGTTATCCTTGAACTGGTGAAAGAAAAGGGCAATGAGCAGAATGATAAAGAAGGAAGGAAGTACACTACCCAGGGTGCACGCAATGGCTCCCTTTACACCTTTCAGTTTGTATCCCACAAAAATACTGATGTTCACGGCAAACACGCCTGGTGCACTTTGCGCAATGGCAACAAGGTCAAGGAATTCTTCGTTCTTGACCCACTGCTTTTTTCTTACCACCTCATCTTCAATGAGTGGAAGCATTGCGTAGCCTCCACCAAGGGTGAAGGCTCCGATTTTTGCGAATGATTTGAATGTGTCTAGGTAGATGTTCATTTTAGCCCTTTATCTTTTCTTCAACCCACTTGCGTGCATTTACAAATGCCTCAATCCATGGTGTTACCTGATCAGAGTTGATGCGCTCTGCTGGGTAGTAACCACACTGCCAAGGGAAGATAGTACGTTCTGGGTGTGGCATGATAGCCAGATGACGACCATCCTTGCTGGCAATGGCAGCTGTGCTGTAGGTAGAACCGTTAGGGTTAGCAGGGTAACCATCGTAGCTAAACTTGGCAACAATGTTGTATTCATCCTCTGGCAATGGCAATACAAACTTGCCTTCACCATGTGCAACCCATGTACCAATCTTGAATCCACTCAGTGAGCCGAACATAACGCTGCGGTTGGTAGGAATGGTAAGACTTACAAAGTTACTTTCAAACTTGTGGCTATCATTGTGTGCCATCTTTGCATAGCTGGTGGCGTCGGTAACAGCATGGTTGTTGTTCAGCAAGCCCAATTCAACCATCAACTGGCAGCCGTTACATACACCTAATGACAATGTGTCTTCGCGTGCATAGAACTTATCCAGTGCTTCCTTAGCCTTAGGGTTGTAAAGGAAGGCACCAGCCCAACCCTTGGCACTACCCAAGACGTCGCTGTTTGAGAAACCACCACAGAAGGCAATTACGTTTACGTCTTCCAGTGTTTCACGACCAGTAATCAAGTCGGTCATGGTAACATCCTTCACGTCAAAGCCTGCCAACCAGAAGCTGTATGCCATTTCACGCTCAGAGTTAGTACCCTTTTCACGAATAACGGCAGCCTTGATTCCGCTTGCTGTACGACGGTCAGGATTCAAGCCATATTGCTTCAGCTTACCTGTGAACTCAGGACCAAATGCTAATTCAAGTGGCTGTTCTTTATAGTTCTCGAAACGTTCCTTTGCCTTGCCATTGAAGCTCTGCTTACGATCCAACAGATATGAACTTGAGTACCAAACATCACGCAGGTAGTCGATACCAAACTGATAGTCGTAGCCATTCATGCTAACCATGATGTGGCGCTCGTCGGTAGGTACACCTATCTTAACATAACCCACACCAGCATCGTCCAGAATCTTCTTTACACGTGCAGAATTCTTGTCGCTAACCTGAATAACGATACCAGGGTTCTCGGCAAACAATGCCTTCACAATATCGGTATCGCGGAACTTGTCGAGGTTCACCTCGATACCACCTTCTACGTTAGCGAAGCACATTTCAAGCAGTGTTGTAATCAAACCACCAGCGCTGATGTCGTGACCTGCCATGATCAAGCCTTCATTTACCAACTGCTGAACAGCCAAGAAGGCATCACGGAAATATTCTGGGTTCTTAACGGTAGGAACATCACTGCCAACCTTATTCATGCTCTGTGCAAATGCAGAACCGCCTAACTTCAAATCGTCGAATGAGAAATCGATATGGTAGAAACGGCTCTTTGGCTCATTCTTCATTACTGGAGAAACAATCTTGCGGATGTCTGAAACCTCACCACCTGCTGATACGATAACGGTACCAGGAGATACAATCTTGTTTCCGTCAGGGTATTTCTGGGTCATTGACAAAGAGTCCTTACCAGTAGGAACATTAATCTGCAATGCGCAGCAGAAATCGCTCAGTGCCTTGACAGCAGTGTACAGACGTGCGTCTTCACCTTCCTGTGCACGGCAAGGCCACATCCAGTTTGCAGAAAGAGAGATGCTATCCATTCCTTCTGCCATAGGAGCCCATACCAAGTTGGTCAGTGCCTCGCTTACTGCCAGTACAGAACCTGCAGCAGGATCTGCCAATGCTGCCTGAGGTGCATGACCTAATGAAGTAGCAATACCCTTTTCACCACGATAATCCAAAGAAACTGCACCACAGTCGCTCAAAGGCAACTGCAATTCTCCCTGACACTGCTGACGTGCTACACGACCACTTACGCAACGGTCAACCTTATTGGTCAACCAGTCCTTACATGCTACACCTTCCAACTGAAGCACGCGGTTGATATATTCGTCAAGCTTGGTGATATCGTAGGTTACTACGTCATATTTACGTTCAACGGTTTTGTCCACCATGTAAGTCTTAGGAGATGAACCAAACATCTGGTCAACTGCCAAGTCGAATGGACGAACGCCATCTGCCTGCTCAAATGCAAAGCGGGCATCACCTGTGGTTTCGCCAACGGTGTACATAGGAGCACGCTCACGATCGGCAATCTTCTGTACATGCTCGATAGCAGCCTCGTCAATCAGCAAGCCCATACGCTCCTGACTTTCGTTAGCAATGATTTCCTTTGCGCTCAGGGTCTGGTCGCCAATAGGAAGCTTGTCCATGTGAATCAATCCACCACATTCCTCAACCAACTCTGACAAGCAGTTAACGTGACCTGCAGAACCATGGTCGTGGATAGAAACGATAGGGTTGGTGTCTTCTTCGCAAAGTGCACGAACTACGTTGTAGGCACGCTTCTGCATCTCGGCATTTGCACGCTGAACAGCGTTCAACTCGATACCAGAAGAGTAACGACCAGTTTCAACAGAAGAAACAGAACCACCACCTAAACCGATACGGTAGTTGTCGCCACCCATCACTACAACCTTGTTACCTGGCTGAGGTTGACCCTTCAAACAGTCGCGCTTGGTACCGTAACCAACACCACCTGCCAGCATGATAACCTTGTCGTAGGCATATTTCTCATTGTTTTCCTGATGCTCAAAAGTAAGAACAGAACCACAGATCAGTGGCTGGCCAAACTTGTTACCAAAGTCGCTGGCACCATTTGATGCCTTAATCAGAATCTGCTCTGGAGTTTGGTAAAGCCAAGGACGCTCTGGCATTTCGCATTCCCATTCGCGACCTTCCTCGGTGCGAGGGTAGCTGGTCATGTAAACGGCAGTACCAGCAATAGGCCAAGAACCCTTACCACCACCCATACGGTCGCGGATTTCACCACCCGAACCGGTAGATGCACCATTGAATGGCTCAACGGTAGTAGGGAAGTTGTGGGTTTCTGCCTTCAATGAAATGACACTCTCGATTTCCTTTACCTGATAGAAATCTGGTTTAGAGTGGTCGGCAGGAGAGAACTGCTCAATTACAGGGCCCTGAGCAAATGCCACATTATCCTTATAGGCAGAGATAATCTTGTTTGGATTCTCTTTGGTGGTTTTCTTAATCATCTGGAAAAGACTTGATTCTTTTTCTTCTCCATCAATGATGAAAGTTCCACCGAAGATTTTATGACGGCAGTGCTCTGAGTTAATCTGAGCAAAACCAAAAACTTCACTGTCGGTAAGTTTGCGACCCAGGTCTTTCTCAACCTTCATGAGGTAATCCATTTCCTCGCGACTCAATGCCAAACCTTCCTTCTCGTTATATTCTTCAAGATTCTCGATGAATACGATAGGAGCAGGCTCAATGTTTACGCTAAAGATATTTTGGTTCAAACCCTTGTACATGCGCTGCAGCATTGGGTCGAACTCAGCATTCTCATCTTTTACTGGGAAATATTCCTCGATACGCTGAATGCCCTTAAGACCCATGTTCTGGGTGATTTCTACGGCATTGGTACTCCAAGGGGTAATCATTTCGCGGCGAGGACCTACAAAGAAACCTTCCATGCTTTCGCCTTCTACTAACTGGGCCTTACCATAAAGCCAACTCAATTTCTCGATTTCATCACTTGTAAGCTGATGATCGCACTGTGTAGCAATGATGTTATTGCTTTGGGTGTTGAAAAACAGAATCATTTATTTCTTCTTTTTGGATTTTGATGCAAAGATACTGCAAAGCGAGGGAAAAAGGAAATTAAATGCTATATTTTTAAAGAGGTAATAAATAAAAACGTGACTGCTTCACAGCAGCCACGTTCCGTATAATTCCAAACTTTTATGTAAGAGAAAACTATCGTTTCTATATTATTCCCAACCCAATGCAGAAGCACCCAGTACAGCTGCATCAGAATCAGGCAACTCTGAAACCAAAACCTTTGCCTTACCACGGAAGATAGGCAGGCAGTTTTCGTCGTAAGCCTTCTTGATAGGATTCATAATCAAATCACCAGCCTTGGTCAAACCACCAAAGAAGATGTATGCCTCAGGTGAAGAGAACTTGGTGAAGTCGGCCATTGCCTTACCCAGAATCTCGCCTGTGAATTCGAAGATTTCATTGGCAATCTTATCACCCTTGCCAGCAGCAATTGCTACGTCCAGAGATTCAATTTCTTCAGGATTCTTCTCGCGAAGCAAACTTGGTTCGTCACTCTTTGCCAGAATCTCACGTGCAGTACGTGCTACACCAGTTGCAGAGCAGTATGCTTCTAGACAACCCTTGAAGCCACAACCACACTGACGACCATCAGGAACTACAATAACGTGACCCAACTCGCCAGCAAAACCGTCGCAACCATAAACCATCTCACCATTTACTACGATACCAGAACCAACGCCTGTACCTAAGGTGATGACAATGAAATTCTTCATGCCACGAGCAGCACCATATTTCATTTCACCTAGTGCAGCAGCATTTGCGTCGTTGGTAAGCTTGCAAGGAATGCCCAGCTTCTCTTCGAAAGCCTTTGCAAATTCTACAATACCCTTGCCCCATTTCAAATTAGGAGCAAATTCGATAGTGCCTTTATAGTAATTGCCATTAGGAGCACCAGCACCCATAGCTTTGATTTTCTCAATACCGCCAACTTTTTCGATCATTGGCTTTAGACATTCGATAGATGCATTTAACCATTCGTCAAAAGTTTCATAAGCGCCAGTCTTGACCTTGCCAATTTCCAAGATCTTACCACTAGCATCTACAATACCGAATACAGAATTTGTACCACCAAGGTCCAAACCGATTACATAAGGTTTTTCCGTTGCCATTTTTTGAAGTGTGTTTTGTTTGATTTTTATTAGTTGGGCACAAAGATATATCTTTTTTTAAGAAATAAAGAGGAAAAGCGAACTAAATTCATTTTTTTGTAGTAATTTTGCACCTATGTTAATCGAATTGGCAGATTTACTATTCAAGGGAATGCTGATTGGAGTGATTGTTTCTGCTCCAATGGGACCTGTTGGTGTGCTCTGTGTTCAGCGAACGCTGAATAAGGGTCGCTGGTTTGGTTTTGTTACCGGAATAGGTGCAGCCCTCAGCGATTTGTTCTATGCTATCCTCACTGCCAGTGCCTTAGGTGTGGTAGTGGATTTCCTGAACGAAGGCAGTAATATGCTTATCATGCAGTTGCTGGGTAGCATCATGCTTTTCCTTTTCGGACTTTACACTTTCAGGTCTAACCCACAGAAGAATATTCGTCCAGCATCACCAACAAAGGGCACGCTGGCACACAATTTCGTTACAGCGTTTTTTGTAACGCTTTCCAATCCACTTATCATATTCCTGTTCCTGGGATTATTTGCCCGCTTTACTTTTGTAAGGCCTTTCCAACCTGTTGCAATGGATTGCGTAGGTTATGCTGGCATTGTGCTGGGAGCTTTGGTTTGGTGGTTTGGATTAACCTATTTTATTAATAAAGTTCGTAATCGTTTCGATCAAAGAGGAATTTGGATTATTAACCGTGTCATAGGTGTGGTGGTGATGGTCGCAGCTGTGATAGGCCTAATTATGTCCATCACAGGTAAATCCCTCTACTGACGTGTTTATATCTCAAGAACTTAAGAAAAACAATATAAATGAATACCTGCTATATATGTGGCAGGTAGAGGACATTATTCGTGCCTATGGCTGTGATGCCGATAGATTAGCAGCAGAATATGTTCCCCGTTTCACGCAATATACTCCTCAACAGCAAAAGGAATTGGCACAGTGGTATGCTGATTTGGTTGAAATGATGCGTAGTGAGGGTGTTATGCAATCAGGGCATCTGCAAATCAACAAAAACATCATCCTTTTGCTTACCGACTTGCATAACGAGGTATTGAAATCACCAAAACATCCTTTTTATAGTGCTGCCTATTATAAGGCATTGCCTTTCATTGTTGAGATTCGCAGTCGTGGAAACAACAAGGAAGTGCCCGAACTTGAAAACTGTTTCGAGGCATTGTATGGATTGATGTTGCTTCGCTTGCAGAAGAAGGAAATCTCTGCAGAGACATTGAAAGCAGTGGAAGCGATTACCCAGATGCTAGGTCTTTTGGCAGGCTTATACAAGCAGGAAAAAGAGGGTAGTTTGGAGTTGTGATATTTTTGTTCCGTCGGGACGGAACAATTGCTACATGGCGAGGAAAATGAAATAACGATATATGACAGAAATAGAAAGAAGAAGAACGTTTGCCATCATCTCTCACCCAGATGCAGGTAAGACAACACTCACCGAAAAACTGTTGTTGTTCGGTGGTCAGATTCAGGTGGCAGGTGCCGTAAAGAGCAATAAAATCAAGAAATCTGCTACCAGTGACTGGATGGAAATTGAAAAGCAGCGTGGTATTTCGGTAACTACCTCCGTGATGGAGTTTGATTACCAAGATTACAAGGTGAACATTCTGGATACTCCAGGTCACCAGGATTTTGCCGAAGATACTTTCCGCACACTAACAGCAGTAGATAGTGCCATCATCGTAGTAGATGGCGCAAAGGGTGTTGAGGCACAGACAAGAAAACTGATGGAGGTCTGCCGTATGCGCAACACTCCTGTAATTGTATATGTGAACAAGATGGACCGTGAAGGTAAGGATCCATTCGACCTATTGGATGAATTGGAAACAGAACTTCAGATTAGTGTCCGTCCTTTGAGTTGGCCAATCAATCAAGGTCAGCGTTTCAAGGGTGTTTACAACCTTTTCGAGCAGAAACTTGATTTGTATCAGCCAAGCAAGCAGGTGGTAACAGAAAAGGTAGAAGTGGATGTCAATAGTCCAGAACTTGATGAACGAGTAGGTGAGGCGGATGCCCAGAAATTACGTGATGATCTGGAACTGATAGATGGCGTTTATCCAGAATTTAACATCAATGACTATCTAGAGGCAAATGTTGCTCCTGTATTCTTTGGTTCTGCCTTGAATAACTTTGGTGTTAAGGAATTGGGGGGTTTGGTTTTTTGGGTGGGAGCCCCGAGGGGGGGGGGGGGGGGGGGAGGGGGGGGGGGGGGGGGGGGGGGCGCCCCCGGGGGGGGGGGGGGGGGGGGGGGGGGGGGG
>JAGHTY010000217.1 GCA_018065125.1 Candidatus Minthousia equi | reverse complement strand
GTAAAGTACTGATAATCAGCATTACTTTCAAACAACAAAATCTCATGGAATATCACTTTGCGAGACTCATAATCTGGAGGTCCTTGGTTCAAGCCCAAGCTGGTCCACACCTAAAAATAAAGTAGTTACGGTTTCCCGTAGCTACTTTTTTTCTTTACGTAAACAATACATCCTTTTGTTTTTTTAATTACAAAACTTTCAAATCATTGTGCTTTTACTGAAAAATAGTTTTTATATTTGCAGTAATAATCAAATAATAGCATAATGAAAACCGTACTAAGAATTTGTGTTTGTGTCTTGTTGGCCTTTGTGGCAGGTGTGCAGAATGTGTGTGCCGGTACCCCTGTGGATAAGGATTTCTATACTGCCTGGCGCCAGGATAACCTGAAGGGAAAGGTAAAGCAGATGGTTACCTCTACCTATTTCTGCGAGGAAAACTTCGATATAGATTTCACGCAGAACGATGCCTATATGATAGAAGACAAGGATTACAAGGCCGATGGCAGTCGTATGCTAGTTGCCGATATCTCCTACAAGTTCGATTCGTACAAGCGTATTGTTACCGAAGAGGGCAATGACTATACACGTGGATTTGATTACGATGAGGCTGGTCGCATCTCTGCAATCAACTCAAGCTGGGAAGGCGAGTCTTCGGGCGATAGAACAGAAACCATCATCTATGCCGACCTAGGTGAGGTGCACAAGATTAATGCCTATGTAGAAGGAAACGAGATAGAGATAACTGTTACCTACGAATATCTGCACTTTGACGAGCAGGGCAACTGGATTGAGGCACGTGTAACCGAGCATGAAAAGAACACCTTTATGGAAGAATCTTCCGACGAATCAGAAACCTACAAATTCATTATCAGAGAGATTAGCTATTATTAAGCCATAACCCCTGCGCTACTCCTTAACGTTATATTGTTATTTTGTTATATTCTAAGAAATTTCTGGGTGTTTGCATTTATTAACTAAACAAATTAGTTTGGTAACTAAATCTTTTCGTTAATTTGCAGTCGTAAAAACTAAAGGAAATAGTTACTATATGAAATCACTCACAGAAAAAGAAGAGATCATCATGAACTTCTTTTGGGAGAAAGGAGAGATGACCGTAAGGGAAATGCTGGAACTTTATCCAGAACCAAAACCTCATTTCAATACCACCTCTACACAGATACGTATGCTCGAGGAGCGAGGATTTGTGGCTCATCACGACCTAGGTGCCCGCTGCTACAAGTACTATGCTGCCATTTCACGTCAGGAATACGATAAGCAAACCCTTGGTAATGTGATTGAAAAGCATTTCAACAACTCTTACCTAGGTGCTGTTTCGTGCCTGGTAGAGGAGGAGAAAATCACACTGGATGAACTAAAGGAGCTTATCCGAATGGTGGAGGGAAAGTGATGGGAATTCTATTTGTTTATATGTTCAAGTCGGCCCTTTGCCTGGCAGCGTTCTACATGCTGTACAAATGGGCCATGAACCGCGACACCTTTCACAACTATAACCGTGCGGTGTTGCTAGGCATGCTGGTGCTGGCAGCAGTGATTCCTTTCATTAAATATACTGTAGAGCAAACCACTGCCGTAAACCAACCCTTCATGGCCATAGAAGACTTGCTGATGATGGGTGCCGTGATGGTAGAAGACGATGCTCCTGCCACGTTTTCCATTACCTGGCAGCATGTGTTGCTGTGGGTGTATCTGCTTGGGGTATTGGTATTTGCTGTGCTCTATGGAAGGAATATAGTAAAGATGATGCACCTTATCAAAACCGGAAGGCAAATCCCAGATGGGATGGGAAACACCATTACCCTTTCATCGTATAACATAGCACCATTCAGCTGGATGCGTCACATTGTCATTTCTCAGGCAGATTATGAAGAGAATGCCCAAAGCATCCTTTGCCACGAACAGGCACACATCCGCCATCATCATTCTTGGGATTTGGTACTGGCAGATGCGTTCATCCTGCTGCAATGGTTCAATCCTGCAGCGTGGCTCATGAAGCGCGAACTGCAAACCCTGCACGAGTATCAGGCAGATGATTTCGTGCTACGTCAAGGCATCGATGCAAAAAGATATCAATTATTATTAATCAGAAAAGCCGTTGGCACAGGCCTCTACTCCATGGCCAACAGCTTTAATCACAGTTCACTAAAAAAACGTATCACTATGATGTTAAAGAAAAAATCAAGTTCATGGTCACGCGCCAAGGCTCTCATGGTGCTGCCTATCAGTGCGCTGGCAGTAGTTGCCTTTGCACGCCCTGCCGTAACACAGTTTGTTCAGCAAATCCAGGAAACTCCCGTTCTGCCTGTGGTTCACGAAATGCCACAGCAGCAAGAAAGTTCTGCTTTGCCCAGCAAAGATACAAATGTTTTGCCAACCCAGGAAATTCTTCCTCAGGAAATTCAGGAAATCATCCCTGCCGACACCATTCCTGTGAAGGAAGAAGTGTTCCAGGTAGTAGAACAGCAGCCAGAGTTCCCTGGTGGCCCACAGGCGCTGATGGGTTTTCTGGCAAAAAGCATACGCTACCCTAAAGATGCAGCCCTCAAAGGCATTCAGGGACGTGTTATCGTTCAGTTTGTGATAAAGAAAGATGGTTCTGTTACCGATGCTGTGGTGGCAAGGAGTGTTGATCCCGAGCTGGATGCCGAAGCCCTTCGCGTGATTAACGCCATGCCAGCATGGACACCAGGCATGCAAAAAGGCCAGCCTGTAAGCGTGCGCTATACCATGCCTATAACTTTCCGACTGACTGACCCTGTTGTTACTGATGCTCCAAAGAAGGAAGCAGAGGATGATGTAACAAAAATCTCTGTAAAGAGCAATGGCGGAAACGTGCTTTACATTGTGGATGGCAAGGTTGTTGAAGACATGAGCAAGTACACCCCCGATAACATTGAGGCAATCGAGGTGATTAAGCCAGAAAAGATGGCTGCCACTTTGAAGGAATTTGGCGTTACTCGCGAAATGAAGGGCGAAACGCTGATGTTGATTCACTTGAAGAAATAGAACTTGACTAAAATGAAAATCTCTATTTTATTTATTTCCCTGTTTCTGTCGCTGAACTGTTTTGCACAGAGCGATGATGAGCAGATATTGCCAAAAGTAGTGATAGAGGGACATTACTATGATGGCATTCCAATGGCAGAGTTGCCTAAGGATTTTGCAATTTCTTCCATCCGAGACAAGGCTGGAAACAGGGCACTTCTCTTGCTGCCTATGAAAGCAGATGCTATCGTTCCTCAAGGGTTGGCAAAGTATGAGATTCAACGCCAAAAGGTAAAGAACCTTGATGAGTTTGAAGAATCTGCCAGTCTGTTAACTGGCATGAGCAAAGCCACAATGAATACCGATGGAACACAACTCGTAGAAGGAAAGCCATTGCCTGGGAATTTCAGCCTGAAAGACCTGGAGGGAAACCCCTGGACAAAACAGAAGCTGCAGGGAAAGGTTGTGGTAGTAAATGTGTGGTACTCTGGCTGTGGTCCTTGCCGCAAGGAGATGCCTATACTCTCTACCTGGAAAGATGAACATCCAGATGTGCTGTTCCTCTCTGCCAATTTCCAAACACCCGAGGTGGTGCAGAAGGTGGTAGAAAAGCACGGATTCAACTGGACGCATTTGGTAAACGACAACTATTTTACCAAATGGGTTGGTGGTGCTGGTTACCCCCTTACCATCATTATTGGTGCCGATGGAAAAGTAAAGAAGGCAGTGCACGGAACCAGCGAGGAAATCCGTGCTCAAATTCTCTCTACTATCAATAGTTTGGTTGGGAAATAAAGACCCTCTAAATCCCCCCCCTTATAGGGGGGTGGGGGTAGTTATGAGTTGTGGGTTTTGAGTTGTGAGTTATGAGTTATGAGTTGTGAGTTTAAAGTTTCAAACTATTCAAACTATTCGAACCATTCAAAACTATTCAAACCGGAAGCCGCAAGCTTCCATCAAACCATTCAAACCGCTGCAAAGCAGCATCAAACAGTTGCCTTGGCAACATCAAACCTCTCCAACCGTCGCGCAGCGACCCCTACGGAATCCACTTGCGGTTAATCTCCGTAATCATGCCATTTTCGATGGTTACGCGGGTGTTAAGCGAGAAGAAATCAGGGTGAGTGTCCTTCTGCTTCTCGATGTAGAGTTTCTGGTCGGTACGAATGGTGTCATTAGGATCGGTGGGAAATTCTCCACAGTCGATGATAACGAAATCCTCTGCCAGAGCCACCTCGGCCTTTCCCAGTTCGGTATAAGTGGCGTGGTCGTCCCAGTTGCGTGCCACATAGGTTCCGCCCTCGTTTGGTGCCAGGCAGCAGCCACCTTCGTCAAGTCCGCCGTTTATGTCAATTCCGCTGTTACCCTTATTAATATTGCTGATTACCTTTGCCTCACCCTCGTAGATGATGGTGTCGCCAACCTGCATCTGCTCAATCTCCACGGCATCATACAGGTCCTGGCTATACACGGTAAGGGTTAGGTTTCCCCCCATCCAGTTAAAGCTGTCGGGTGTAAAGGCAGCAGGCACGGTGCAGTCCTTTAGGTTGTTCACCTCAATGCCTGCAGGCAGAGGTGCAATGCGCTTGTGTTCGGGTTTCTTGCCTGTGCTTGAGCAGCTGCACATCAGTGCTGCCATCGCCAGGATTGATAGTGATTTTAATGCTTTCATATTCTTGTCGTATTATCTGTTACTCCTCATCAGGTTGCTGACCATCGTGTGCTTTCCACATACATTCGGTTATCTTCATGTCGGTAAAGACAGCCTTGAACGATGATTCCTCTGGCGAGCAGGCATAGATGCCAAATCGTATCTCATCCTTTGCCTCGTACATGTGGCACACGCGCATCTGGCTCCAGTCGTTTCCATTTGCCGAGCATTCTATGCAGAAGTCATCATCACGTCGTGAAAGTCGGTACCACATCTCCTTCACGTCGGCAGGAATGGCAGTTGTTGCCCAGTCGCTGTAGCCATTGTTTGTAGCCACGCTTCCCAGGTGCTGAAACTGTTCGTTCTCGTATTCAATGCTGCCCTTCAGCCAGTTGTCGGAGTCAAGATACATCACTACGCCACACTGGTCAAAGCGGTGATGGCTCTCCTTGAAGTTAGTCTTTACCACAAAGCTGAAGAATTTCTCCCTGGTGCTTATCTGCAGCACAGGTGCATTGTCGTTTCTAAAGTGGTAGTAGGTGCGTTGCCACAGATCGGTCTTTGCCTTTGTTACAATTTCTATTGTGTCGCCCTTTATGACCGAGCTCTCGGGCTGGCGAGTCCATTCAAAGTCGGCAAGGTTAAGCGATGCCTTTTCATTCAGAATCTTTGCCACCACGTCGGTTGAGGCATTGTCTTTACAAGCTGTCATAGATGCTGCTGCAAGTAGTGTTAAAATAATCTTTTTCATTTTCTCCTTTTATTAGTTTGGCTAGTTTAATATACTTTTATTCTGTTTCGTGACTTTTCGTATGCACTTAAGAATAGAGACTGAAACAGGTGGTTGGTATCATCTGAATTGAAATGGAAGGGGAATGTTACTTTAATACCGAAGTTTAAATTGTGGTGATTGAGATTTCCTTTCGCTATAAGTGTTCTATTGGATGTTCCATTATAAATCTCGTACTTTGAATTTATTCCTAAACTATACGAATAATCTACTGTAAGCGCAATTGACGAAAAAATATATAAGTCAAATCCTAATGTTGGAGCAAATACAACTTTAGGAGACTTTATAGAAGCATCATATGAGTAGCTATGTTGTCCATTAGTGTGACTAATAGATGATGTATTGTCCGAAGAAAGCAAAGCACCCATGTTCACACCCACTCGTGGTTGAATCATCCAATTCTCCGGAGCAGGATACCATCTTCCTCCAAGTGTAAGTAACGTTTGCTTGGCTTGAACGTCTTGTGCAATGAGATTGACGGTTTCATTCTTGTACCCAACACGAGTGCTGAAATGACTGCCAGGTATGTAATATTCTACTCCAAAAGCAGTAACCGTTCCGTTGTTAACACCAAGAGCATCGTGGAAACTTGTCTTGTTTTTAGTAAAAGTAGGACCAATATTTGCGTCAATAGCCCAACGTCTTATTTCATTTTGGGCAGAAGCAGAATGGCTGATTATGCAGACAAGAAACAACAACAGCCATCGATTAGTATTTTTCATCTTTGTATTATTTATTGATGCGAGCACAAAATTGCCTAACCCCATGGTATCTTTATTCTTCATGTATAAAATTATATATTTTCTTGCTTAAATTTTAAGCATGTAATAGTTTAGATTAAACTTTATTGTTTTTTATAGTTTTTAGTCTAAACTCATGCGTAAAAAGGTCGTTCTGTGTTCATTAGGTGAAACAGAGAACTACGTTAGGCAACGTAGTTTTTTCAACCACATTGCAAAGATAGTAAAAAAGAAAATAGAGTGCCCTTAACGTTATATGTTATTTTGTTATATTTTAAAAGGGGGTAATTACTCCCCTTTGAGATTATTGAGCAACAAAATAAAGGGATCTTCTTTTTTGAAGACCCCTTTTTTCTTGTCCATTACTCACAACTCATTACTCACAACTTTAATGTACTCCCATGCAACTAGTAGCACCCAGTGCTGTTGCAATGGCAGACAGGATGCTTAGCAATATCTGTACTGCCCATTTGACTGTTTCTTTTTTCATATAGACCCTCCTAAATCCTCCCTTATAGGGAGGACTTTTTTGTTAGTTAATCTGATCCCCCCAAGTCCCCTCCCTTTAAGGGAGGGTTAGGGAGGGTCTCCTCTCAACTCTCAACTCTCAACCCATTTAGAGGGTCTTTAGTTCTTTCACATCAAAGCACGGACACGCCTTTGCTGCTACCTCGTAGTGCCCACGCACCAGTAAGTGCTGGCGGGCCTGCTGCAGGGTGCAGGGAGGATTTCCCCACTGACCACTGGCATACTGCTGGTGCAACTGTGCCACTAGGTTTCGAAGGGCGTCCTTCTGTGCATCGGTGCGTGTATCGGCAGGAACAGGTGTTCGCATCTGCCCACCGTCTGCATTCAGCAGTGGCTGGCCGTTTTTCATGGCAGGAGCCATGCGTGTGCCACCAATGTAGGCAATGTTGATGCTCTTGTGGTTGTAGCCCTTTACTCCGTTCGATACGTACTGCACACCCAGCAGCTGCTCTATGCGTCCATCCAGATGAATCACATAGTGGTAACCCGGATTAGTCCATCCCCGGCCTTTCCACCAGCCGGCAATCTGCAGGCTGGTGTAGTCGTGCCCCTCGGGCGATGCCGTGCAATGAATGAAGATGTACTTCAAGTTTCTCATTGTTTACTCACGAATCAGCTAAATTACACCAATCCGTCATCGCCTCCGCTTTCGCCACCCGAAGGGTTCTGGCCGTTGTTACCAGACTGTTGTCCGTTGTCCGTAGTCTGTTGTCCACCCGAAGGGTTGCTTCCCGAAGGGCTGCCATTGCCATCGCTTTCGCCATCG
The DNA here is from genome assembly GCA_018065125.1 of Candidatus Minthousia equi. GTDB lineage: Bacteria > Bacteroidota > Bacteroidia > Bacteroidales > Bacteroidaceae > Minthousia > Minthousia equi. The sequence goes on along the minus strand of JAGHTY010000217.1, from coordinate 2,414 downwards.
CTGTCCGAAGGCCCAGTCTGTTGTCCATAAATCCCCGAAGGGGTCAAAAACGAATCCTCCTTCATGCCATAGCTCAGCATGGCGTTGTTGCGGTTAGGCTCGGTGGTGTACTGCTCGTAGATAGGATTGTCAAGCACCAGGCGCTGTGTGCTTACCTGAATCTTTCCATCCACCTCTCGGCTGTGTACCCATGCCATGCAACCAGGCTCGATTGCTGTGCCGTTGCAGCCCAGAAAACCATCCACGTTGGCAAAAGCAAAAGCTGGTACATGACTTAGCAACAGACTGTCGTCAGCAGCATCCAGTGTTACCTCATACTTGGCACACTTCAGGTAGGGGAATCCCTCTGTCTTATTCATCTTCTGCATAAAGTAGAAGAAACTCATCTGATCGCCATACTTCCACTCGGTGTTGTTGCGCTCCACAGCCTTTGAGAAATCCGCCACGGTGGTAGCAGCGCCAATAGTCAGGCTGCCCAGGATGATGTCGGTTACGGCATCCTTACCCTTGCCTGTTACCTCAATCATGTCAAGGGTGCCCTGCGACAGCAAATAAGGTGCTGCAATGCCTGCGTTCAGCGCCTTCATCTCCCTGGTCATGTACACAGGGCGTGCATGCAGGTTGCTCGACATGAACATGTTGAAATCACTTACGTTCTGTGCCTTTGTCTCGAACGCGTTCTTCAGTGTGCCGTTTGCAGCACGATACATCATCAGCACGTTGCTCCAGCGTGTGCGCTGTTCCATCTGTCGTGCCGTCTTTGGGTTCTTCACATGTGTAGCCTTTGCTGCTACTACCTGCATGCCACCCACTACGCGGTAGTTCAGGTCGCCCACGCTACCGCTGATTTTTCTTAAAACTCCATTACCTTTTCCCATTTCATTAAATTTTTAAGGGTTAAACATAGTGCTTCAAGTTTCGCTGTGCTCAACTTTAAAAGTTTAAAGGTTTAAGACCCTTCCAAACCTCCCCTTGGTAGGGGAGGCTAAACTCCTTAAACTTAAACTTCTTAAACTCCTTAAACCGTCGCAAAGCGACAATTAAACTAAAGCCGAAGGCGACCTGAATGCGAGGGCAAAGGTAAGGTAGTGTGGCGACGCCATGTACGCAAAAATACGCTTATGTACGTAAATGTACGATAACGTACGTATTTAGGGTGGCCCTAGTACTTCAAAGATTAGTTTTACCTGCTGAGGAGTGTAATGATGGCTGCCGCTTATGTTCAACACTTCCTTTCTCAGAATAGCGTTCTGTGAGATCCATCTTCTCAGATTTCGCCTTGCGGCATCATTGCTTTTCGCATTTGGGAAGTACAGATTGGCCATCTCGCCAATACTGTAGGATCTAATAATATTTTCCATATTCTTTTTTTGTAGTTAAAGTCCGTTGTCTGTTGTCCGTTGTCTGTTGTCTAATTTAAACCCTTATCGTACTCGAAAGCAGTTCTTTCTCTTTTCCCCTAAGGCTCTTTCCATTGATTACTACATGACGACACATTTGCCGCAGTCGGTCGGTGATGTGGCGGCCATATAGGTTGCTGAGTTGTGATTCGGTAAGATTTGTTGTGAATATCAGCAAATGATGGCAGTTGTAGGCCTGGTTCACCACCTCACTGAACATCAGGTGCCTGTTTCCGTAATCATTTACAAATACAGGTTCTGCCACATCATCAATCACAATATGGCAGATGCGTGTAGCACGTTGCCAGTCGGCATTCAGTTCAGGGATGCTGTAGCTGCTCATGATGATGTTGTATTGTTGCCTTATCAGTCGGGGTATGGCCTGTGTGGCCAGCAGGGTCTTGCCCACGCCAATATCGCCCGATATCCACAGACCAAGTCCCTGACTGTTTGCCAACCACCTTGCAATCAGCTCATATTCGGGTATCCACAATGCGTGATGCCCTTTCTCTTCCAGTTGTTCACGGGGCATCCATCCCTGTTCCAGCACTAGCAGATCCATTTCTCTTCTTAGCCTTGCCTCTGCATCTAGAATGTGGATGTAGCGCAGCTGTCCGTTAATTATTTCTTCCATATTATTTAAGTCTACAAGTCAACGAGTTGTTGCCTTTGGCTCCAGTCGTAGAGTCACAAAGACGCAGAGTCAAAACACTTCCGACCTTTCACAATCCTCCAGGTTTATAGGTTCTAGCCTGCCAGTAATCTTGCTGCCCTGAAACTTCATCCAGTTCTGCAGGTGGCGCAGGGCATCTTGCAGTGTGTTTCCGGTCCGTCCTTGCTGGTATAGGTGCAGCACAAACCGATGCAGCAGATTCTCGTGGTGTTGTACCGGAACAGGTCGGGGGCTTCCCGCATTTATTGCGCGTGCCAAAAGCAGTGGCTGGGCCAGCATGGCAGCCTTCAAATCCTCTAATGCCAGAAAGTCTTGCGTGTGCGTGTCGTCGATGTATATAT
>JAGHTY010000135.1 GCA_018065125.1 Candidatus Minthousia equi | reverse complement strand
GCGTAAAAGAGCCTTCGCCTTCTATTCAGAAAGCTGTGTTGGGAGCCTTGAACTGGTATGACGCCCACAGAATTACCGGTTTGGCAAGGCAGAACTATGTTAACAAGCAGGGAAAGCGCGATTTTAAATACATTGACGATCGCCACGCACCCGATATGTGGAGCCGTTACTACACCATTGATGATAGCACACCATATTTTTGCGAAGCTGATGGTGAACAAAAGCCAACAATTGATGATTTGAGCTATGATGCCCGAAGAGCCATAAGTTGGTATAACAATGATGGAATAAAACTGCTGCGAGCTACAGCACCGTCAGCACATCGTTCTCAACCTTAAAACGGATATTTATTCCTGCAAAATCCATACCATACACACGATTGACGTCTTGCTGATAGTGAGGACGTGGATCGCATTCAAGGACTTGTATCAAAGCCTGTAGCTTTTCTTGCGGAAGTTGTGCAGCAACAGTATCACTCAGTTCCACTTTTAGTGTACCAGTTCCTTGGTGCAAGGCATCTGTAAAACCTCCTGTGGCATCGGTATGTGAATCAGTATAGGGAAGATAGGGCTTAATGTCGATGATAGGGGTGAGGTTCATCAAATCGGCGCCAGCAACAACCAATACAGGTGCCTCGGCACAATCCCAGTCAATCTTTAGGAGTTTTACCGAGGAAAGTCCGATGGGATTGGGGCGGAAAGGGGAGCGTGTGGCAAACACTCCCATACGCTTGTTGCCTCCCAGACGAGGAGGACGCACGGTTGGACTCCATTCCTTTTGCTTAACCTCAGAGAATTGCCATATAAGCCAAAGGTGCGAGAAATCCTCCACTCCTCTGAATGCCTCTGCCACCCTGAATTCGGGTTCAAAGACAATGCGTGCCTGCAATCCTTCTACAACACCACTTTGGCGTGGAACACCAAACTTGCTGCCAAAATCCGTATGGATATGCGCAATTATTTGCGATTTAATGCAATTCATGCAACAAAATTAGTTTAAAATAGTTGTTTATCCAAAGTTTTTTCTATCTTTGTGGGGATTTATGCTTTTTAAGACCCGATGGGCCATTTGTTGTTTTTGTTAGATTATTTTTGTCACAATCATCTTCGCCGTGTGATGATATTGTGTTTTATGCTTTCTTCTTTCTCTTTGAAGGCACAAAACACTATTTCCGGTTATTACAGCAAATGTCTTCGCAACCAATACAATCTAGCAGTCTTGCAAATGGCTGATACCTTGCGTGCTATGGCACCAGGTAGTGACCTTTGGTATTGTCGTTCCATTCAGTTGAAACTGGATTATTACTATGGTCATGATGATGAACGCAATATGCTGAAGATGTTTCAGCAACTGAGTAATGCGGCATTGGAGGGCACCGAAAAGCAATCTATCTTTTATGGATGGAACCGTGTTGTGGCCTACTACATCAACCATCATGATTACCCTACTGTAGAGAATGAGTTAAAACTGATGTTCGAAGAGGCAAACAGGCAAAAGAACGACTACGGTATTTCACGTTATCATATTCTCTCGGCAGTAAGTTATTTGCAAAGAAATCTTCATCAACGTGCAATTGAAGAACTAGAGTTGTGTATCAGGGAGATAAAGTCTTCAAACATGAAGGTGGATTTGTCGTATCCTTATTCTTTGCTGGGTTCTGGCTATGTGAATGTAGGTAACAATGATAAGGCAATAGAATGCTTTCAGCAAAGCTTGAATTATTCTACTCCCTCACAGCGTGTCATCCCTATGATTTATCTGCTTAATCTTTATGCCAGTGAAGGAAAGACAAAGGAGATAGAGCAATATAAGGATGAATTGCTTTCGGATAAAGTGGCAAATCTCTTGACACCTAATGCCCTTTCTATGCTAAGTCAGGGCATGACACATTATTATATAAGTAAGAATATGCCAGATAGTGCATTGTATTACTTGAATCTTATACCTTCTGTTGAGTCGAAGGCAGAGGTTGCTGCAAAGTACTATGAATGGCAGGGAAACTATAAGGCAGCATACGATAATTTTGACTTCTTCACCTCAAGGCGCGATTCTTTGCGCAGGCATGATGCAGAACAGCAACTCACTATTTTCCTAAGCCGTTTGGAAGAGCAGGATCTGCAATCTGGCAGAAACATCATGAAACAGAAAGAACTGCAATTGCTGGCAGAACGTGAGGAACGTGAAAACGAATTGCTACTGCTGGAAAGCAACGAGCGCGAACTTCGCATTCAGAATCAGGAGATACGTAATCAACATCAGCTGCAGAAGCAACAATTACAGGAAGTAAGCCAGCGTCAGCTTCAGTTGAGGAACGAGGCGCAGTGGCGTGAAGACCATGCCCGTCAGCAGCGTTACATGATTGCCATCATTGGCATGGCAATTTTTACTGTATTACTGATTGTTTACCTAATCTGGCGCTTTATCAATACTCGAAAACTGCGCAAGGAAAAACTTTTGGCAGAGGAGGCTACCCGCAAGGCACAGCAAACAAATCTAATGAAGAGCATGTTCTTGCAGAACATGAATCATGAAATACGTGCTCCGCTTTCTGCCATTGTGGGATTCAGCAGTTTGTTGAATAAGACCGAGGAATATGGCATTACTCCGGAAGAGCGCCTTACCATGATGCGCGACATACAGAGTAACACCGATTTGCTGCTAACGCTGATAGATGACATTATCGACCTAACTACTTTACAGAGTGGCGCCTATCAGTTAGAGAGCACCGTGTTCTCGCTCACGGAACTTTGTCGTACAGCATTGTCTAGTATTCGTTCAAATGTTCCTGATGGTGTAGAATTAATACTATCTGTTCCAGAAGAGGATAGATTGGTAAAATCTGATCATAAGCGCTTGTTGCAGGTATTGCTGAATCTATTGGGAAATGCTTGTAAATACACCCAGAATGGCAGCATCACGCTAGGTTACACCTCTACAGCCAAGCAGGTAGAGATAAGTGTGGCCGATACTGGTGTAGGTATTCCTGCTGATAAGGCAGGACAAGTGTTTAACCGCTTTGAAAAGATAGGCTCGGTAAAGAAGGGATTTGGATTAGGCCTTAGTGTTTGTCAAAGCATCATCACCCTGATGGGTGGAAAAATCTGGGTCGACAGCACCTATACTGGTGGTGCCCGTTTTGTATTCACATTACCATTGAAGGAGGAGACAGTATGAAAAGAGCAGTTGTAACATTTCTTTTGATATTCGTCACCATGGGATGGGCTGTGGCACAGAATAATCCTTACCGCATCAATGACAAATTGTATGACTATTATATGGAGTGCCGTTCCCATATAGATGAGCCAATAGTACTGAATATGCTTGACACGCTGAATCATAGGGCCGCAGCTGTGGGTGACGTGAAGGCGCAGTGCATGGCACATACGGCACGTGTGGATTATTATTATGCCATCAAGAATATAGAAAAGATGAGGCAGGAACAGAAACGTGCCTACGACTTTATCGTTAAGACTCCATATAAGCAATACATTTTTTCGGGATGGAACAGAATTGTTGCCTACTATATGCAAAAAGAGAACTATGTATCTGCCATGCAGGAAATAAATCTTTATCAGGATGAAGCATATAAGTTGAACGACAACTATGGCATTAACCGTAGTTTTGTGCGAATGGGTGACATTTTTCTGGAATTGCGCATGTATAAATTGGCAATTGCTCAGTACCAGAAATCGGTGGAATATAGTAAAAGTACCAATCAGTTGCAGGATATTGCCTATGTATATGGTGTTTTGGCTCGTTGCTATGTTCGTGAAAATCAACTTGAAAAAGCAGAGGATATAGCAAACCTTGCCTTGCAGTCATCACGTGCTGCCGGACAGAAGCAAAATGCATTTATATCTCTATTTGAAATTGCCAGGAAAAAAGGTCAGTGGGAGAAAGCGTTAGAATTGTGTGATTCTATTGACATTTTGCATCAGGCTGGTGCTGCTGTTGCTTCTATGGAAAATGTGGATAACGCCAAGCTTAGGAGAGCCAGTATGTATCTTCATCTGGGAAAAGAGAAAGAAGCGTTGGAAATAGCGAATAACTTGAAGATGGAGGAAAACAAGAATCTGTTCTTGATTAGCTGGTACAAGTATAAGCAGGATTATACAAATCTGCTTCGTTTGTCAAAGGAAATGGATGGCAAGTCGGATTCTTTAAGTAAGGTTCGCAATCAGATGCAGTTCCAGGAATTTATGGAAGCCTTCAACAAGCGTGTGTTGCAGGATGAGCAGGACAAGTTCTCTATTCGTCACGAAGAAATGCGTTTGCAGCAGATTCTTAGTCAGCGATTAAGAGATAGTCTTCAGCGTGAGCAAGATACGCTTATTCTTCAACAGCAAAATCTGGAGTATGCCCGAATCAATACTCAAATCAGGTTGATACAAGAACAGGCATCTCAGCAGCAGGATAAAGAAAGGGTAGAGCAAAAGCACAATATGTTGCGCCAGCGAACACTAGGAATTGGTATCCTTATTATGATAGGTTTGGTTACCGTCTTCTTTGTTTTGCTGTTCTTCATCATCAAGAAAACCAAAAGGTTAAAGAAAGAACGCCTTCTGGCTTTGCAGGCACAGCAGGCAGCAGAAGAAGCAGATAGACAGAAGACGGAGTTTCTGCACAACATGAATCATGAAATACGAACGCCATTGAATGCTATTGTTGGTTTTTCTGATTTGCTGAGCAGCGAGATGGAATATTTGCTTTCAGCCGAGGAAAAAGAACAGATGCTGAAAGAAATAGAAGATAAATCTACCTATTTGCAGAGTTTGGTGAATGACGTATTGGATTTAAGTAAACTGGAAAGTGGCACTTATCAGTTTGCCAAGAATGAATTTGCCCTGAGCACCCTTTGTAAGGAAGAAACAGATTGTGCTCGTCTTCTGGTATCTGCAGGGGTAGAACTCAGATTAAAAATAGAAAAAGACATACAATTGGTAGCCGATTGTCAGCGATTGGGACAGTTGTTGCATGAATTGTTGCAAAATGCAGCAAGGCATACTACCTCTGGGTATATAGAATTGGAATGTAGTACACTCAACGATAGTATGTTGCAGTTTACCATTACTGATACAGGTTGCGGCATTCCAGAAGGACAGGAAGAAGCAATATTTAACCGTTTCTATAAACTGGATCAGTTTGCACCTGGCTTTGGCTTGGGATTGTGCATTTGCCGCACCATCGCGCAATTGTTGCATGGTGATGTAGTGTTAGATACTACATACAAGCAGGGTGCAAGGTTTGTGGCTAAGGTTTCTTGCGAATAATCGTCAAGCCATCTCTTAAGGGAACAATGACCTTTTCTACGCGTTCATCTTTTGCCAAATAGTCGTTGAATGAGCGAATACCTATGGTTTGTGCATCGTGAAACTTGTCATCTATCACATGACCATCCCAAAGTGTGTTGTCGGCAATGATGTAACCTCCTGGTCTTATTTTATCTAAAACCAATTCGTAGTATTCTGTATAACGCCTTTTGTCTGCATCAATGAATGCCATGTCAAAGGTAACATCCAGGTTCTTTACTACTTCACCAGCATCTCCAATGATAAATTCTATCTTGTCGGCATAAGCAGAATTCTCGAACCAAGGACGTGTGAAAGGTTCCTGCTCATCATTAATCTCTATTGTGTAGAGTTTGCCGTTTTCAGGAAGTCCTTCTGCTAGGCAAAGACCAGAGTAACCACTGTAGGTACCTAATTCCAGAATGTTCATGGGTTGAATCATGCTCACGAACATCTTCAGTAGTCTTCCCTGAATGTGTCCACTTGCCATGCGAGGGTATAACAACTTAATCTGCGTATCTCTATAAAGTTTACGCAGATAGTCGCTTTCAGGGTCAATGTGCTCCAGAATATAGCGGTCAATTGCTTCGCTTTCTGTCATAGTGCCAGTAGAGCTTCAATGCCTAAGCGATAGCTGTCAAGTCCGAAACCGCAGATAACACCTTGACATGCACAGCTAATCATGGATTTGTGACGGAATTCCTCGCGCTTGTGTACATTGCTGATATGTACCTCAATTACAGGGCATTTAATGGCACGAATAGCATCCTGAAGGGCGATACTTGTGTGGGTATAGGCGCCAGCATTCAGTACAATGCCGTCATAATCAAAACCCACTTCATGAATTTTGTCGATCATAAAACCCTCTACGTTGCTTTGATAGTATTCAATCTGCACGTCAGGGTAGCGTTGGCGCAGTTCCTGTAGATAATCCTCAAAACCACGTGCACCATAGATGCCTGGTTCTCTCTTGCCCAAAAGATTGATGTTTGGACCGTTGATAATCTGTATTTTCATTATTTTTTATTATTTTTGCTGCGAAGATACGATTTTTTTGCCTTTTTGAAAAAAAATGCCTGAGAAAAACACAATTAGTGAATTGCTAAAACGATACAAGCGCTTTTTAAAGTTAGAACGCGCATATAGCAATAATACCACCGATGCCTATCTAACTGATTTGGATAAGTTGAGGGCTTATTTTACACTTGAAGGTATCGAACCTGTAGAAGCAACACTTGCAGATTTGCAAGCCTTTTCTGCAGGGTTGCACGACATTGGTATTTGCCCAAGTTCACAGGCGCGTATTTTGTCGGGAGTACGTAGTTTCTATCGTTTTCTGGAAGTAGATGGTGTTATTCGTCAATCTCCAGCCGAGTTGCTAGAGTCTCCAAAGAAAGGGCAGCACTTGCCAGATGTGCTTACGATTCAAGAGATTGACAATATTATTGCGGCAGTAGATCGCACTAAAATTGAAGGTCAGCGAAACCGTGCTATTCTTGAGGTATTATATAGTTGTGGCTTGCGTGTGAGCGAACTTTGTGGATTAAAACTAAGCGATATGTACCTTGAAGAAGGTTTTATACGTGTAGAAGGAAAAGGAAGCAAGCAGCGATTGGTGCCAATTTCACCTCGTGCCATTAATGAACTGAACCTGTATTACAAAGACCGTTGCCACTGGAACATAAAAAAAGGCTATGAGGATTTTTGCTTTATCAGTGCCAGACGAGGTACTCCCATTGGTCGCATCATGGTGTTTCATTTTATCAAAGAGTTGGTAGAAAAGGTTGGCATTACCAAGACCATCAGTCCTCATACTTTTCGCCATAGTTTTGCTACCCATCTGCTGGAAGGTGGAGCCAATCTACGTGCCATTCAGGCAATGTTGGGTCACGAGAGCATATCTACTACAGAAATCTATACCCATATCGACCGTTCTCGCTTGCGTCAGGAGATTCTTCTTCATCATCCACGCAATTTGAAGGATTAGAGTGGAAAATCGTGTTATATTGTACATTATTACACACATTTTCGTAATGAGGTAACGTAAAAGAACAAACGCGAAACAAACATATCTTGTAAAGATGTATTTTTCTCCTTAATTTTGCAGAAAATATGCACAAATTATGAAGAAACATTTATTTTTAGGGATTTTTGCCCTCTTGTTATTAGGAGCATGTTCAAAAGATGACTGGAAACCTGTAGATCCAGAACCTACTCCAGTTCCTACACCAACACCTACTCCTAGTCCCGATCCAACGCCTACGCCAGGTGATGTGGTTGCACAACATAATGCTTTGCCATTGTTACATGTAGATGGTCGTTTTCTAAAGAATGATGCTGGTGAAGTAAAGAATCTGCACGGTTTTTGGCAAACCTATAGTCCTTGGTTTAATGGTGATGCCTGGGGTGTGCATAATTGGGGTGACTATAATGTGGATGCCTGCCTAAAATACAATCAGCAGGAGATTGATAAGATCTTGTCTGTTGGCTGGAAAGTAGATTTCATGCGTTTGCACATGGATTCTTACTGGAGTTTGAGCCGTACTCGTCCTTGGCCAACTAATCGTGAGGAATATGAGGATTTTGACGAGGAACTTTTCAAGGAATACCTTAATAAGGTGTTTGTTCCTATGATTGAATACTGCATCAACAAGGGTTTATATGTAGTGTTGATGCCAGGTTATTCATGCCCAGAGAAAATCAAAAAAGGCGACCAGTTCTATCAGGTACTTACCAAGTTGTGGAATAACATTTCAAAGCATCCAAAGATTCAGAACAATATGGATGTGATGTTCGAGATTGTTAACGAACCACGCTCGATTGTTGATGCAAATGGTGTGGCAGGTGGAAACGATGATTCGCATAATAAGGCACTTACTGAATATATGCAGAGTTTCTACGATTTGATTCGTAACAATGGTGCCAAGAACATCATTTGGATTCCAGGAACGGGTTATCAAAGTCAGTATGCAGGTTATGCAAAATATAAGATAAATGGTGAGAACTTTGGTTTTGCTGTTCACTGCTACCCAGGCTGGTATGGTAGTGATGCAGAAAAAGAAAGTGCCGAGTTAGGTGGTTCTATGGGCGGTGGATTTGAAGCGTTCCGTTCAGGTTGGGAGGCACAAATCAAGCCTGCTGCCGAGATTGCTCCTATCATGGTTACAGAAATGGACTGGGCACCTGCTGTTTATAATAAGTCGTGGGGTAAGAGTTTCACTGGTGAAGCAGGTGGCAGTGGTTTCGGTGCCAATTTCAAGTGGCTGGCTGATAATACAGGTAACGTAAGTTACATTTTGTTTACTGCTCCTAACGATTTGGCTATGTATAATGGTGTTGCTGGTTCTGCTGGTAACTATTCTTATTGGAATGATCCAAAGGGTTGTCCATGGCAAATCTACCACTGGTATCAGGAATATAGAAATGGAAATATAGAACCAACTTCTGCTAACGAGATACGCATTGGTGGTGCTAGCGAAGGATTTACACTCACTACCAACGGAGAACGTACTATCGTTTTGAATGCTTGCTTGGCAGATGGCGTAATCTTCCCATTACAAACCGCGCCAACACTTGTTTCTTCTAATCCATCTGTAGTAAAGGTAAGCGGAAATAAGGTTGTGGGTTTGAAGGAAGGAAAAGCTACAGTTACTGCATATGCCTTAGGTTTGGAGACTTCATGCGAGGTAACAGTTGGCAGTTTGTTCCCATTAACTAAAAGTGCCTTTAATCCAAACATCTGGGAGAAAGGAACTTTTGATGAGGCTACACGAACCTTTACTACTGGCCAGTATGGTTTTGCTGGGTGGGAATATAGTGGTGGCGTAGATATCTCATCACATAAATACATTGTTGTGAAATTAGGTAATGGAACTGATTATAGTTGTCAGCCATCGTTCCGTTTGTTCGACAAGGGATATTGGGATGGCGCTGCCGAATATGATTTTAACAATAACAGTGAGTTAAAGATTGAGATTGCTAAGATCAAGCGAAAAGATGGAAACTCATTTGATACCAAGCATGTTACCATCATCGGTTTCTGGACATTAGGTGGAAAGAAAGTTGTAATTGATAAGATTGGTTTTGAAGACTAATGAAAAAAAGCGAAGTTCCATGGAGCTTCGCTTTTTTGTCTATTGCATCACACAAACTGTACCAAGATTCTGAATACCTTTCCTGGGTTTTTGTCCCACCATTCCATTACTTCCTCTGTTTGTTCTGGCGAAACGACTTTGGTGATGAGTTTATCCATAGGGCAGGTACCACGTTCCAGATAGTGGATAACAGCACGGAAGTCAGAAGGCATTGCGTTGCGTGAACCGCGAATATCCAACTCCTTCTGCACAAAGTATTTGGTTTGGAACGAAACCTCAGATTTTGCATAACCGATGCAGATAACACGACCGGTGAATGCCACTTCATCTACTGCCATTTGATAGGTAGGCGTGCTACCTACAGCCTCTATTACCACATCAGGGCCAAAACCCGATGTCATTTCACGAAGGCGAGCGTGAACGTCTTCTGTCACAGAATTAATAACATAACTTGCACCCATTTGCTTGGCTAAGGACAGTTTTTCATCGTCAATATCTACGGCAACAACGGTAGCACCACGCTGTGCAGCACGCACTACAGCACCCATACCTACCATTCCACATCCTATAACCATAACAACGTCGATATCAGTTACCTCTGCTCTTGAAACAGCATGGAAACCTACACTCATAGGTTCTATAAGGGCGCAGTTCTTGGGTGACAATAAACCTGCTGGGATAACTTTTTCCCATGGCAAGGCAATGTATTCGCTCATTGCTCCATCACGCTGAACACCTAGGGTTTGGTTGTGCTCGCAGGCATTTACTCTGTCGTTTCGGCATGATGCGCACTTGCCGCAATTGGTGTAAGGGTTCACGGTAACAGTCATGCCAGGTTTCAATCCTTCTGGCACTTCGTTTCCAATGGCTTCGATTACGCCTCCTACTTCGTGTCCAGGGATTACAGGCATCTTTGCCATGGTGTTTCTTCCACGCCATGTATTAAGGTCTGAACCGCAGAATCCTACATAGTGCAGTTTCACTAAAATTTCATTATTCTTGATGGCAGGCTTTGCCAGTTCTACCACCTCCAGTTTTCCTGGTGTTGTTATTTGTACAGCTTTCATGTTATTTAATCTCTCATTCACTCATGTTTTTAATATATGGCAGTTCTACAAGATTTTCAAAACCGTAGAAATGCTGTGCGTTCAGTCCAAGGAATTGCTTTTTTTCTTGTTCTGTTAACAAATTGCTTTTCAATACAAAATCGTACGACATTTTGTAGGTAATGGCGGTAATGGTACGTGGATAGTCGCTTCCCCACATTAACTTTTCCATGCCAACTAAATCAGCAGCTTCACGAATGGCCTTTACTGCACCTTCAAAAGGATAGAACTCGCTGTTGAAAAGCCATGTGATGCCACCTGCTTCTATCATTACATTGGGCAGTTTTGCCAGCAGGATTTGTTCTTTCCATTTAGGAGTTGTAACCATGCCAAAGTGTCCAATGGCGATTCTCAGGTTTGGGAATGTCTTTGCCACCTCTTCTGCTTCGGCTATTTGCCAGTTATCCTCGTGTAGACATAGCGAGAGGAACAAACCTTTCTTCTCCATAGCTGCAAACATTTGCATGAACTCGCTATCTGTTAGCTTTTGGCTTTTTGGTAGTCGGTGTCCTGGTATGGCAATGCCGCTATAAATACCGCTTTCAATCAGTTGCAGTGCTTGTGGAAGAAATCCAGGCTCACGGAAATCGCACATGGCACATACCTTGAAACGATCAGGGTATTGCTGTGCAACTTTTGCTAAGTAGTCGTTTTGTATGCCATCAATAAATTCCTGTACTACCACTGCAGCCGAAACCTGCGCATAGTTCATGTTTGAAAGGAATATTTCGGCAGTGTTCCTACTGTCTATGATAAAAGGTGGCATCATCTGCACCTCTTCACCTAGGAAGATAGAACGACCATTGGGAAGAGATTTGATGGGAAGGCCATTTACCGTTGTGTCTTGCTCCAGCCATAAGTGACTGTGTGCGTCAATGATTTTCATGCTGTTATGAATTTTTCCAGCGCACGCGCATTTGGTCGCCAATGATCTCTTGAACTTCTTTTACCAAATCCCAGTCGATAGGGGCCTGTGCATATTCAATGTTCTTCTTTACGTTTTCTGGATTAGCAGAACTGAATAGGGTGGTGGCAATGCGAGGGCTACTGATGGCATACTGAATTGCCAGTTTTTCTGCAGGATAACCTTTTGCGTTGCAGTGTTGCACGGCTTTTTGACATGCCTCTACCAATGCTTTGGGGGCAGGGTGCCAATCTGGTACACCACGTGTAGAAAGTAATCCCATAGATAGAGGTGAAGCATTGATGATACCGATGTTGTTTGCTTCGAAGAAGTCGAAATATTCATTTAGCAATTCATCGTTTAGGGAGTAGTGACAGAAGCATAACACAGATTCTACAGTGCCAGGTTCTACATGTTCAATAACCCATTTTAGGTTCTCTGGCTGAAGGTCGGTAATACCTACATGACTAACAATGCCCTTTTTGCGTAATTCCACAAGTGCAGGCAACGTTTCTTCTGCCACTTGTTTCAGGTCGGCAAATTCTATGTCGTGTACATTGATAAGGTCTATGTGTTCAATGTTTAGTCGTTCCATGCTTTCATAAACGCTGTCAGTGGCTCGCTGAGCACTATAGTCCCAGGTGTTCACGCCATCTTTGCCATAGCGACCTACTTTTGTAGAGAGGTAATATTTGTCGCGGGGTAATTCTTTCAGTGCTTTTCCCAGAACGTTTTCGGCTTTGTAGTGGCCATAATAGGGCGAAACGTCAATGAAGTTCATGCCTTTTTCAATGGCAGTGAATACGGCCTGTATGGCATCCGATTCCTTCACGCTATGAAATACGCCACCCAAGGATGAAGCTCCGAACGACAGTTCCGAAACCTTCATTCCGGTTTTTCCTATTTCGTTAAATTTCATAAAAAATACTATTATTTGT
>JAGHTY010000082.1 GCA_018065125.1 Candidatus Minthousia equi | reverse complement strand
GTTGTAAACAGTAGTATTCTTATTCTATTTTCTGATCCATTCTTAACCAGCATTCTTACAAAATGATTGAGCTACAAGACATACATAAGTCTTTTGAAGACAAGGAGGTTCTAAAAGGTATCAGTGCCGAATTTAAGAACGGAATTACAAACCTGATTATTGGTCAGAGTGGTTCTGGGAAAACTGTATTGATGCGAAATATCGTAGGACTTCTTGAACCCACATCTGGCAAGATCTTATATGATGGTCGTGATTTTACTGCCTTAGGTAAAAAGGAAAAGATGCTGCTTAGGCGAGAAATGGGTATGATTTTCCAAAGCGCAGCATTATTTGATTCACTAACAGTTTTAGAGAATGTAATGTTTCCACTTGACATGTTTTCGAATGACACTCTCAGAGACAGAAAACGACGTGCACAATTCTGCTTGGATAGAGTAAATCTTTTGGAAGCACAAAACAAACTTCCAGAGGAAATATCTGGCGGTATGCAAAAACGAGTCGCAATTGCACGAGCCATTGCACTTAACCCTAAATATTTATTTTGCGATGAACCTAATTCTGGCCTTGACCCTAAAACATCCTTGGTAATCGACGCCTTGATCAACGACATCACTAAAGAATACAACATGACCACCATTATCAACACCCACGATATGAATTCTGTTTTGGGAATTGGCGAGAATATCATATTTATCTATGAAGGTAAAAAAGAATGGCAAGGCAATAAAGAGCAGGTTATCACATCAGATAACGAACGTCTTAATAGTTTCGTTTTTGCTTCTGATCTTCTAAAAGAAGTAAAGAAGATGGAAGCAGACAAAAGAAAATAAACTTGAAGACTACATCTTCAAGTTTATTTTCCACTCTTTTCCTACAAGATTCATCTCATATTCAGTTTCCTCTGCTGTACCATTTCCAAAGACGAGTTTAATGCGTACATCTGCAGATTTGCCATCCTCCGATATTGTTTCTCGCACCAACTGACAATCTGCAAATCCTTTGTAGTTCTTTTGAACGCGTTCACAAAAAGCACTCATCACCTTTACTTGCGTACTATCCTGACTGGCAGTTAATGGATTACCTTCTATGCAACAAGTTTTTGTGTATTGACGTATATCACCCTGCATCAATTTTTCTATACTTTGTTTCAGCAAGATTCCAGGCGTTTTCTTTTCATCCAAGTTTTTGCAATTCGCAAAAAGCAAACTTGTGACAAAAAGAAGAAGAAGCATTCTTTTCATTGTCTTTACTTTTGACGGATGAATATATTAATAGGTGTTCCTGAGAAGTTCCATCTTTCGCGCATCTGATTTTCCAAGAAACGCTTATATGGTTCCTTAACATACTGTGGCAAGTTGGCAAAGAACACAAATGATGGAATCTGAGTATTTGGTAACTGCGTACAATACTTAATTTTAATGTACTTTCCTTTGTTTGATGGTGGTGGATATGCCTCAATCAATGGTAACATCTCTCCATTCAAACGAGCAGTTGGTATACGACAAGTTCTGTTCTTATACACTTGTGATGCATTCTCCAGCACCTTAAAGATACGTTGTTTCGTTACCGCAGATGCAAATATGATAGGAAAATCGTTGAATGGAGCAAAACGTGCACGAATTGCCTCCTCAAAAGTCTTTATTGCCTTATCAGACTTTTCTTCAACTAAATCCCACTTGTTTACTACTACAACTAGTCCTTTCTGGTTTCGCTGAATCAAAGAAAAGATATTCAAATCCTGACCTTCAATACCACGAGTTGCATCCAACATCAAAATACAGACATCGCTATTTTCAATCGCGCGGATACTTCGCATCACAGAATAGAACTCTAAATCTTCACTTACCTTATTTTTCTTGCGAATACCTGCAGTATCAACCAAATAGAATTCAAATCCGAATTTGTCATATTTTGTATAGATTGAATCGCGTGTTGTACCTGCAATATCTGTTACAACATTACGTTCCTCACCTATGAATGCATTTACGATAGATGATTTACCTGCATTTGGACGACCTACAACTGCAAATCTTGGGATATTTTCTTCTACAATCTCTGTAAGTTCATTCTTGAAACTTGCTAGAATCAAGTCCAACAAATCACCAGTACCACTACCAGTGAGAGCTGATATACAATATGGATCTCCTAAACCAAAGCTGTAGAACTCTGCTGCAGAGTATACATCCTGATTGTTGTCTGCTTTGTTTGCAACAAGAATAACAGGTGTTTTTGAGCGACGCAAAATACCAGCGACCTCCTCGTCTAAATCGGTTATTCCATTTTCAACATCTACGACAAACAGAATAACATCTGCCTCGTCAATAGCAAGTTTTACCTGTTTTCGGATTTCGCCTTCAAAGATATCCTCTGAATTAACTACCCAACCTCCGGTATCTACAATAGAAAATTCTTTGCCACACCATTCACACTTGCCATACTGGCGGTCACGTGTTGTACCAGCAACATCACTCACAATTGCCTGCCTGGTTTGTGTCAAGCGATTAAACAATGTTGATTTTCCAACATTTGGACGACCTACAATTGCAACTAAATTACCCATATTCTTATAATTCTTATGGTTTATGATCCGGGATTACTCCCTCCTAATTATTATATTATTCTGGATTATATCCAAAACTCTTTAATTCTTTCTCATTGCTTCTCCAATCCTTATCTACCTTAACAAAGGTTTCTAAATAGATAGTCTTATCGAAGAAACGCTCCAACTCACGTCTTGCCTCAGTCATTACCTTCTTGATGGCCTTTCCCTGATGACCTATAATGATACCTTTCTGAGAGTCACGCTCTACATAAATCACAGCATTAATATTAATGTTTTTTTCTGTTTCCATAAAACTTTCTACAGATACCTCTACAGCATAAGGAATCTCCTTGTCATAATACAAAAGAATCTTTTCGCGAATAATCTCTGTAACAAAGAAACGTGCAGGCTTGTCGGTCAACTGATTCTTCTCAAAAAAAGGAGGAGAGTCTGGAAGCAATTCCTTTATGCGCTTCATCACAACGTCTACATTAAACTTATTAGTTGCAGATATTGGAATGATCTCTGCTTGTGGAATTTGCTCATGCCAAGTTTCAACCTGTTCTGTTAATGCTTTCTGATTGCTCAAGTCTATTTTGTTTATCAACAGAAGAATTGGCACTTGCATTGCCCTGACCTTCTCTACAAAATCGGCATTCTTATCTGGTTTTTCAATGGTATCAGTAACATACACTAACACATCAGCATCAACCAATGCTGATTCTGAGAACTGTAACATTGACTCTTGCAATTTGTAATTTGGTTTCAACACACCTGGAGTATCAGAAAACACGATCTGCATATCTTCGGTGTTTACTATACCCATAATGCGATGACGGGTTGTCTGAGCCTTAAATGTGGCGATAGAAATTCGTTCTCCTACCAACAAATTCATTAAAGTCGACTTTCCTACATTAGGATTACCCACAATGTTTACAAAACCTGCTTTGTGCATAATATACTATACCTTATTAAATAATAAAAGAACGCATTATTCATCTTAAGTGATGGAGCAATGCGTTCTTTCTATTTCTTATCGTAAAACTTATTTCGAACCGTCTCCGTTGTAACCCCACTTTACGTATGAAGCACCATAGGTAAATCCAGCACCAAATGCAGTAAAGATAAGGTTATCACCTTTCTTTAATTGTTTTTCAAATTCCCAAAGACAAAGTGGCAATGTAGCAGCACTAGTATTACCAAAGTGCTGAATGTTCATCATTACCTTATCCATTGGCAACTCCAAACGATGAGCAACAGCCTCGATGATACGAACATTTGCCTGATGAGGAATCACCCAAGCGATATTGTCCTTATTCAAACCATTGCGTTCTGCAATCTTAACACAGCAATTACTCATGTTGGTAACGGCATACTTAAATACAGTACGACCCTCTTGATGAATGTAATGCATTCCGTTGTCGATTGTGAAATATGAAGGAGGACAAACAGATCCACCTGCTGCCAAGTGCAAGAATGGAAGTCCTATACCATCGGTATCAAAGTAAGAATCAACCAAACCAACTTCTTCTGTTGTTCCTTCAATCAGAACTGCAGCAGCACCATCGCCAAAGATAGGGCAAGTTGCACGATCTTTGTAGTTAACTACAGATGACATCTTATCTGCACCAATCAAGATAATCTTCTTGTAACGACCGCTTTCAATCATACAGCTAGCAGTATCCATTGCATAAAGGAAACCGCAACAAGCTGCAGAATATTCAAAAGCAAATGCGTTCTTCAATCCACACTTTCCTACAACGATAGAGGCACAAGAAGGGAAATGGTAGTCGGCTGTAGAAGTTGTCACAATAACACAGTCGATAGATTCTGGATCTACACCTGTTTTTTGAAGCAACTGCTTACAAGCCTTACGCGCCATATATGAGGTACCCAAACCCTCCTCATTCAGAATACGACGTTCTTTTACGCCAATTCTGGTCATAATCCACTCATCATTGGTGTCTACCATGTGAGACAATTCTTCGTTTGTCAACACATAATCGGGCACATAACCACCTACACCAGTAATGACTGCATGTAATTTTTCCATCAAAAAATACCTTTTTATAAAATAAAAGAAGCTGGGGAACGGATGTTCCCTAGCTATACTTTTTCAATCTTTAGATTGCCTCTTCCTTTACAATTGCGACTTTGCCTCTGTAGTAACCGCATGAAGGACATACAGTGTGATATACGTAGAATTCACCACAATTTGGGCATACTGCCAATGTAGGAGCTACTGCTACATCATGAGTTCTTCTCTTTGCAGTTCTGGTCTTTGACTGTCTTCTTTTAGGATGTGCCATTTTCTTAAAGCTTTAATTGTTATTCTTTTAATTTCATTAATTCACTCCATCTAGGGTCCACCACATTGCCATTGTCTTCATTGTCCCCATTTTCCTCATTCTCTGCTGTTTCATCTTCAATGCCACTTCGGATGGCCAGATGTTGGTTCAATACCTCAATCATCTGTGTGTTGCATTTTCCAGGTGCATGCACATGTTTTATTGGAATGTTCAGCAATATGAACTGATTCAAATACGAGGCAACGTCAACTTCATTTTCCTTTTCCGGAATAGTCAGAATGTCGTCTTCCTCCATGTAATCGGATCCCTGCTTAACGATGAGCATGTTATCGGTAGATATTGGCAAATCCATGTTTTCCAAACATCTGTCACACGACACCTGCACAACTCCCTCTATGTGGAACAAGAATTGGAATGATTCATCGGCCAGAACATTCACTGTTACTGTTGCCTGAACAGAACCTCCATTAACGTCCATGCTCTCCATTGCTTCAAAGAACTCATCCTCCATTTTGAACTCGAAAGTCTTTGACTCTTTTCGAATATTCAAGAGGTTAATTTGGTATTCTGCAATAGAAAAAGCCATAGTATGTACACAAAAATCCAATTTCGAGGTGCAAAGATACAAACTTTTTAATTATAAGCACATAAAAAACAGAAAACTTTTTGATTTTCCACCTTTTATTAAATAGAATCTATCTTTTCAGCCTCTTCTGTTTTCTCTTTTTTCTTCTCATCTTTCTTTTCTTCCTTCTTTTCTGCTGTTGGTTGCTTTGGAACGCCAGGCCCCTGTGTTAGGAAACGCTTATAAGCCTCACATCTACCAGCAGAACAAGCTTGGAAAATATTATTTGCGAATAGAATGTCTGTAATTTTGTTCTCCTGAACGTAGGCCTTCATATTCTTTGTAAAGTAACGGCCATCTATTACATGAACCTCTTCAAAAGAATAGAAAAGATATCCAGGAATTGCATTACCAAAACTATCTTTCAGAATAATCAATCTTCTGCCATTCTTTGTTCCTGTTCTAACCTGAGTAATCTTTGTGTCTCCACCCATGAATGTACAATAGGCAGCACCACTACCATCCTTGAAATGAGCAAAGAACTGACCCTGGAATGGTTTTCCTTCACCTGTCACATGATAATTCTTGTCTATTGAATAATTAATATAGGTGGTGGTATACTGTATGTTTTGTGGTTCATAGAACACAAAATCCTCTGGAGCATTCTTTACAGAGATGTCCTTCGAATAACCATACATGGTTCCCACATAGCCATGTACCACTTTTCTTTCATAACTCGACAAATCTCTGAAAGGAACCTTAGCCACCTCGGCAAATTTCTGTGCTGCATAGTAAGCGCCCAATGGAGCCCAATGGTGATCGGTTCGCAAATAGATATCTTCTTCTACATGTTGTGACAATGGAGTATAGACATCTACAGCTTTTACCTTTGGAGATAATTTTGCAAACACATTTTTGATAACTGGTAATTCTGGTTTTGTTGACTTCTTTGCCTTTTCTGGGCAATAGAATTCCGTTGACAAAGGTATCACCATACAGTAAACATTTACTTTGTCACCAAATGTTTCCTGATAAAGATTTGCTACCTCTGCATAATGAAGACCACTGTTTGGTCCACCACCAAATGCCATCAAGGCACGTACTTTTTCACCGGATCCAACAATAATAATACCGGCATGTGCTATCTTGGCATTTTCGTCTGCATTGATTCGGTTTTCATAATCTGCCACATCACGCCCCTCCAACTCTAGCTCTTCTTCTGTCTTCCTTACCTCTTCTGCTTGAGTGTTCTCTGGTTCTGCTGCATGGAACACCACTGCATCGTCGTCATTACCAAGGCGCAATGCTGTATAATCCTTCAAGGTCATTGAAAGCCACATCAGTTCATCACGGAAAGGTTCGCTATCACTATACCACTTTGATATTTCACTGGTAAAGACACCTCCAGACAACTTGTCTGCCGAAAACTCAGGAAACGTCGATAGTTCTCTTTTCTCTAATTCCGAAAAAGTGCTTCGTGGAAAAGTGTTAAATACAATCACCATTGCCACAAAAAGCAAACAGAACAAGCAGATGTATATCTTATGCATTATCATTTTCATACTATTACTGATCTAAATACTCTTTATATGCTTCTATTGTACGAGGCGTTGCCGCATGACCAATGTTATTGGCAAACAGAATATCTGTTATTTCATTATCCAACACATAATCTATAATATTCTGGGTAAAATAGCGACAATCTACCACACATATTTCTTCAAATGAATAGAAAAGATAACCAGGTAAAGCATTACCATAGCTATCCTTAAGGATCAGCAATCGACGGCCATTATGAGTTGAAGTTTTAACTTTAACCAACTTCGTGTCTCCACCCATAAACGTACAATAGGCCACCCCACTGCCATCTTTGTAATCCAAGAAGAACTCTCCTTCGCGCACAGGAGTTTCTCTAACTACGTACCTTCTAGCTTTGTCAAGGAAATAATCAATATACGTAGTTCTATAGTTAACTCCTTGTGGTACATAGAACACAAAATCCTCTGGATTGTTTTTTACAGATATATCACCCGAGAACTTATACATTGTGCCCACAAAATCATGAACTACCTTTCTTTTATAATGAGAAAGGTCTTTAAAAGGCACATTGGCAACACGAGCAAACTCCTGAGCTGCATAATAAGCACCCAATGGCATCCAATGATGATCTGTGCGGGCATAAATAGGTTCCTCGACATGTTGTTTCATGATTGGATCAACATCTACAAAAGTCACCTCTTCCAATAATTCTGATCTACACTTGTCCAAAGCTGGGCGTTGTGAGTGATTCCATTCTTTTGTCTGCTCACGGCCATAATACTCCGATGCAATAGGAATAGGCATACAATACACATTGACTGTTCCTTCAAAAATCTCGTAGTATTCATTAGCAATGTTGGCATATTCTACTAAGCAATCTCGATTACTCTTGTAAGGACTCATTGCCCTCACATTTCGTCCTCTTCCCAAAATGATTATACCACCTTTGGCACGTTTCGCAGTAAGAGGCGTCTGTGCTTCAATCTGTGCAACAGAATCCTCTTTCACCTCTTCTTGAGCAGAAAGGCGGAAAGGAACCAAAAGACAAATCAAAAACAGTATTCTTCTCATTTAAAAACGTGTATAAAGGAATGCATTATTGGTTGCTCCCACTAACAAAGCAGTTGCCACTACCAATACCACAACGGCAAATATCAAACGGCTAGAAACAAATATAAACTCTGTAAACTTTCCTTGTCCGAACAGTTTTTCAACCAGCAAAGATGCCCAATGGCGAATTGGCATACAGAACAATAATGCCACTACTAAAATCCAGAACTTCTCAAACATGGCACTCTCGCACTGGATATTTACCAAATCTTCTACACCACCAAAGGCAGCATTGAAAAACGTCAGCATATTATTGAAGTCATCAAAGTAGAAAATACCCCAACCCAATACAAATAATACAATTGTGTAGATGTGCAAGATAAAGTTTGGAATCTTCTTCTGAATTTTTAGTATGGTATATTTTTCCAACAATACAATAATGCCAAAATAAACACCCCATAAGATAAAATTCCAACTTGCACCATGCCACATACCTGTAAGGAACCATACGGTAAGGATGTTAAACCATTGGTGATGTCGGTTTCCACCTAATGGAATATATACATAATCACGGAAGAAACTTCCCAAAGACATGTGCCATCTACGCCAAAACTCAGTAATAGTTCGGCTTATGTATGGATGATTAAAGTTCTCGTTGAAATGAAATCCCATGCATCGCCCAATACCAATTGCCATGTCGGAATAACCTGAAAAATCGAAATAAATCTGCAAAGTAAATGCGATAATACCCAACCAAGCTCCACCAACTGTGATAGAATTCATTCCATTGGCCAACATTTGATCTGCAATCTCTGAAAGTTGATTTGCAATAATCACCTTCTTTGCCAAACCGATCATAAAGCGGGTTATACCATCAGAAATGTCCTTGGCAGTTACACTACGCTTGTTGATTTCCTCGGCAACAGTGCCATATCGCACAATAGGACCTGCAATAAGCTGTGGGAACATTGATATATACAGCAACAATCCCATGTATTTCTTTTGTACTGGTGCATCCTTTCGATAAACATCAATCAAATAAGAAATACTTTGGAATGTATAAAAACTGATACCTATTGGCAATGCAATATTTGGAACCTCACGAGGCACTCCAAGGTTATTTAACTGTGTTGCAAAGAATCTGGCATATTTGAATATACCAATAATCAATACATTGCACACTATACCCTGAACTAAGAACACCTTTCGATGATGATCACTAGCATCTATCCATATACCTATCTTATAGTTTATCAATACGCTAACAAGCATAAGGAAAACATAAATAGGCTCGCCCCATGCATAAAATATCAATGAGAAGCACACCAATACGGTGTTCTTAAATGTAGGAGCATCCTTTCCTTTGTCTGCCAACCCTGCCACCAAGTAGCAAATAATAAAGGCCGGAATAAATGCAAACAGGAAAAACAAATCAGAGAATACCATAATACCTTTTAATAAATTCTGCTATATAGGTTCCATTACTTTTGGCACCTTTTTCACTAGTGTGAGTGCCATCGTATGTATATTGTTTTTGTCGTTTCTCTTGGGAGCTCACCACTTTCATTACCTTATCTTGCCTTATCACCGGCAAATCCAGCAATTCTGCACAGCGCTCTATGATATCACCTGCCCTAGTAATGTTCTCTCCTTTTACTGCCGTAGATTGCATAGGTGTTAACAAGACAATACAAGTCTTGGGAAACAAATCTCTCAGGAGGGCACAATTATACACTACCGATTCGGCCAAAGAAAGAACTTTATTAGGCTGCATCTGTGCATTTGTTTTGGTTACTGCCACATCTGCAGTTTTTGAAAACACCTGTGGACGCTTGCTGGTAAACCATGCATCGTTTGTTCCTGCAGCAATGATTATCAGTGTTGGTTCTATCTGGTTACCTGCAAGATAGGCTTTTTTTAAACGTTGTACTTGATTAAAGATAACATTATCATTACCTAACACTTCTATATTCTCTTCCACGTTAGTGTTGGTAGCTGTGGTGTTTGTCCATGTTGCACCACTACGTGCATAGCTACGACATGAAGATGGGTTTAGCAGTTGCTTAAACCACAGTGTCCATC
>JAGHTY010000185.1 GCA_018065125.1 Candidatus Minthousia equi | reverse complement strand
GATGGTGCCATAGCTCAGTTGGTAGAGCAAAGGACTGAAAATCCTTGTGTCCCCGGTTCGATTCCTGGTGGCACCACATAAAGAAAGGATGCGATTCTTTTCACATCCTTTCTTTGTTTATTTCATTCACCCCATTACCCTGATATCTCGCACAAATAACTAACCTTCTTGTCATAAACTAATGAGGTATCACAAAATACACTTACCATATAAATATTGTTAGCTAGTTAGAGAAATGTATTTTCCTAGTTAGAAAACTAAATCAGTATTAAATAGACAAATGACTGTTGTTGTAAAATGACGCATATAAAAAGGAGGTGCTTTTAACACACCTCCTTGATATTTTGTATTAGAATTCTGCCTTTCCTGGCGTTCTTGGGAACGGAATTACGTCGCGAATATTCTGCATACCAGTTACAAACAGAATCAAACGCTCAAAACCCAAGCCAAAACCACCGTGTGGACAGGTACCAAATTTACGGGTATCCAAATACCACCACATGTCTTTCATTGGGATATTTCTGCTTTCTATCTCGTTCATCAACTTGTCGTAGTTCTCTTCACGGACAGAACCGCCAATAATCTCGCCAATCTGGGGGAACAAGACATCAGTTCCCTGAACAGTTTCTTCCATCTCCTGACCATTGAAAATAGGTTTCTCAGCATCAATCTTCATATAGAATGCCTTGATTGCCTTAGGATAATTGGTCATAATTACAGGCTTCTTGAAGTGCTCTTCCACCAAATAGCGCTCATGTTCGCTTGCCAAATCATCACCCCAGTTGCAAGGGAACTCAAACTTCTTTCCATTCTTGATGGCTTCCTGAAGGATTTCGATACCCTGAGTATATGGCAAACGTACGAATTCGGTGTTAATAACGCTCTTTAAACGTTCGATAAGTCCTTTATCTACCATCTTGTTCAAGAATTCAAGATCTTCCTGACAATTGTCTAATGCCCATTTTACACAATACTTGATGAATTCTTCCTCCAAATCCATCAAATCTGGCAAGTCGATAAAGGCAACTTCTGGTTCAACCATCCAGAACTCTGCCAAATGGCGAGGGGTATTACTATTCTCTGCACGGAAAGTAGGTCCGAAAGTGTAGATACTACCCAATGCAGTAGCAGCCAACTCACCTTCTAACTGACCACTTACGGTCAATGAAGCCTGTTTACCGAAGAAATCATCGTCGTAGATAATTTGACCATTCTCGTCCTTCTTCAAATCATACAGGTTTTTGGTAGTTACCTGAAACATCTGACCTGCGCCCTCGCAGTCGCTAGCAGTAATCAGTGGAGTATGGAAATAAAAGTATCCACGTTCATGGAAGAAACGGTGAATGGCCTGAGCCATATGATGACGAATGCGGAACACAGCGCCAAAGGTATTGGTACGTGGACGAAGATGAGCTACGGTACGCAGATACTCCCAACTAGCACCCTTTTTCTGTAAAGGATAGGTATTATCACAAGCACCTAACACTTCGATTTCCTTAGCCTGGATTTCACTTGCCTGACCAGCAGCAGGACTTTCTACAAGGATACCATCAACGCTGATACAAGCACCTGTGGTGATTAGTTTGACGGTTTCCTCTGCAAAATTTGCCTCGTCTGCAACGATCTGTACATTCTTGATGGTAGAACCATCGTTCAGTGCAATAAAGAAGATACCCTTGCTGCCACGCTTACTGCGAACCCAGCCTTTAACGTTTACCAACTGCCCATAGTCGGTTCGCTTCAGGACATCAATTATCTTTGTTCTACGAATATTTTCCATCTTCTTATACTATATTTATTATTCAAAAGCACCCAGGCGAAGCATGTTAACCTCTGCCTCTGTCAAATAACGCCAGTCGCCACGACGAAGGTTCTTCTTGGTCAAACCCGCAAACATTACACGGTCCAATTTGGTAACACGGTAACCCATGTGTTCAAAGATACGACGGACAATACGGTTTTTTCCACTGTGAATCTCAATGCCTACCTGGCTTTTGTCTGTATCACTTGCATATGAAATGGCATCTGCATGTACCTCACCATCTTCCAAAGTAATACCTGCAGCAATCTGTTCCAAGTCGCTGTGAGCAACGTTCTTGTCCAGGTGAACATGGTATACCTTTTTCTTCAAGAACTTAGGATGAGTCAGTTTAGAAGCCATATCACCATCATTTGTCAACAGAAGCACACCGGTAGTGTTACGGTCTAGACGACCAACAGGATAGATACGTTCCTTACAAGCATTGGCAACTAACTGCATAACAGTCTTACGTGCTTGAGGATCATCTGTTGTAGTCACATAGTCCTTTGGCTTGTTCAACAATACATAAACCTTATGCTCCATACGAATTGGCTGCTCATGGAACTTGATCTCATCGTTGATGGTAACCTTTGTACCCAATTCTGTTACCACAACACCATTTACAGAAACAACACCTGCCTCGATGAACTGATCTGCCTCGCGACGAGAACAAACACCAGCATTTGCCAGGAACTTGTTCAAACGGATTGGTGCTTCGGGATCAATCAAAGCATCATGGTATTCCAACTGCTTTTTGTGGCTATATTTTGCGTTAGGATTATAGTCTGCTGTGCGTGGACGCTGCTGGAAACCACGATGTGGAGCACCTCCACGATTGAAACCACCCTGTCCACCATTATTTGGACGACCAAAAGAAGAACCACCTCTATTATATCCGCCATTGCTTGGGCGACCATATCCGCCATTGCCAGAGCGAGAAAAACCACCACCCTGAGCATTGCGATTGTAACCGCCACGATTATAACCACCATTATTGTCCTGATAATTGTTGCGAGGACGATAGCCTCCCTCATTACCAGAATTATATCGAGGACGATATTCACGGTTTGGCATTGACTGTTGCTCGTCGCTACCACCGAATGAAGATGGACGGAACGCACGATTATCGCCATTGCTTGAATAAGTTCTCTGTGAAGGATTGAATCTCTGGCGAGGACGAGGTGAAGATGGACGCTGTCCATAACTAGAACGTCCATATCCTAACTGTCCGTATCGATTCTCGCGGTTGTAAGATTTGTAACCGTCACGGCCACCTTCTAGGTTTTCATTTCCACTGGTTACATCATTCCAGTTTTCATTTTCTGTACTCATGAATACTAATTTTTAATCGTTTTACCTTTATAATTAAGCCTCACGGCTTTCTTCTTATTAATCTATTTCATTTTATAATCCAGTATAAGTGTGAGGAGTAATAACTCGCAATTCCTCTTTAACACTTTCTGGAACTTCCAATGTTTCAATAAAATTCTTTATGGTGTTTTCATTGATACCTTCATTGGTACGAGTCAATGCCTTCAAAGCCTCGTAAGGATGAGGATATGCCTCACGACGAAGGATTGTCTGGATAGCCTCTGCAACTACACTCCAGCAATTATCCAAATCACGACAAATAGCAGATTCGTTCAAGAGCAACTTTCTCAAACCTTTCAAACTGCTTTGGATAGCAATGATAATATGTCCCACAGGAACACCGACATTACGAAGGACTGTAGAGTCGGTCAAATCACGTTGCAAACGGCTAACAGGCAACTTTGAACTTAAGTGCTCAAGGATAGCATTGGCAATACCCAAGTTACCTTCAGCATTTTCATAATCGATTGGGTTCACCTTATGAGGCATTGCACTAGAACCTACTTCGCCAGCCTTAATCTTCTGCTTGAAATATTCCATAGAGAGATATACTGCCAGAAATCACGGTTCATATCAATCATGATTGTATTGATACGCTTCAGGTTGTCGAAAATAGCACCCAAGAAATCATAGTTTGAAATCTGAGTAGTATATGCTTCACGTTCCAAACCAAGTTTCTCTGCAACAAACTTGTTACCAAAGTTCTTCCAATCATATTGAGGATATGCCACATGATGAGCATTGTAATTACCTGTTGCACCTCCGAACTTAGCAGTGATAGGCAAAGACTTCAATAACGCCAACTGACGTTCCAAACGATACGCAAATACCATCACCTCCTTACCCAAGCGCGTAGGGGAAGCAGGCTGACCATGTGTTTTTGCCAACATAGGGATTTCTTTCCACTCTTCTGCATACTGCTTTAGAACGTCAATCAATTCCTGAATCTGAGGATAATACACCTCCTCCAAAGACTCCTTTATACTCAAAGGAATAGAAGTATTATTGATATCCTGAGAAGTAAGACCAAAATGAATGAACTCTTTGAATTCATCTAATCCACCAATTTCATCAAACTTTTCCTTGATAAAATACTCTACAGCTTTAACATCATGATTTGTTACACTTTCTATGTCTTTTACACGTGTTGCATCGCTCTCAGAAAATTCCTGATATATTTTTCTTAACTGTGGAAATAATGCAGAATCAAAGCCTTTCAACTGTGGAAGAGGCAGTTCGCACAAAGTAATGAAGTACTCAATTTCTACTTTAACACGATACTTAATGAGTGCATACTCTGAAAAATACAGGGCCAACTTCTCAGTCTTACCTCTGTAGCGACCATCAATTGGAGAAATGGCCGTAAGCAAATTCAAATTCATAATTCTATAATCCCTTTTGAGTAAATCTAAAATTTATGCAAATGTACTTCTTTTTAATGAGTTAAACGATTATTCACCAAAGAAAAACACAGTCAACGTATAAAAAACGAAAAAGGAGCTCTTTCGAACTCCTTAGTGGGCGTTGACGGATTCGAACCGCCGACCCTCTGCTTGTAAGGCAGATGCTCTGAACCAGCTGAGCTAAACGCCCTTTTGCTTAATTGCGCTGCAAAGATATATCTTTTTTTGCTTATGACAAAGTTTTCATCATCTTTTTTACTTCTATCTAAAACAAAGAAGGCACATCCGAAGATGCGCCTTCTGTATTTATCGTCTTTGTAAGATTAATTACTTAACCTCAACAGTTGCACGACGGTTGTAAGAAGCAGGTGACAAAGTGTCAACACCACCAGCAGCAGCGGTAGTAATCTTGCTGCTATCAACACCCATCTCAACCAAAGCATCAGCTACAGCCTGAGCACGAGCCTCTGACAATGACTGGTTAAGATCAGCTGAACCAGTAGCGCTATCAGCATAACCAGTAACAACCAAGTTGCAACCGTTAGCCTTAGCATAGTCAGCCAAAGCCTCCAAGTTAACCAAATCCTTCTTAGAAGCAATCTTAGACTTACCAATATTGAAGAATACTGAAGTTGGAACAGAAGCGAAGCTCTTTACTTCCTGGATAATAGTCTTACCACCATCCTTAGGAGCGTTCTTCAACATCTCACGCAACTTAGCGTTTTCAGCCTGTGACTCTGCCAAAGCAGCGTTCAAAGCATCCAACTGAGCCTGGTTAGCAGCGATCAAAGCATCAACATCTGGTACCTTGTTCCAAGTAGCCTTACCCAAGTTGAAGGTGAAACCAGCTTCCAATGCAAAGATTGCATCAGCAGTGTAATTCTTGCTTGTACCCTTCTTCAAACCAGCGAAACCTACGCCAGTACCCTTCAAAGAAGCTTCCAAGTTGAAGTTTACGTGCTTACCCAACTTCCAGGTAGAAATCAAACCACCACCAATCAAAGCACCATAGTTGTTCTGAGTGCAGTTACGGATAACACCAGCAGAGAAATAAGGAATTACATTCCAAACACGTGACTCGTTGTAACCACACAACATGTTGCTTACATTGAACAAAACGTCCAAAGTACCAGTCCACATCTTCAACTTGTGATCATTCTTAGCAGGGAAAGTCATGCTCTTGTACTGGAAAGCGTTAGCCTTTAAACGCAATCCCAAGCCTGGAGTAAACCACTTACCCAAAGCTACAGATCCACCCCATACTGGAGTGCTCAACAATTTCTGGTTTGCAGCAGCATCCTTATAGTTAGAATAGGTGCCCTGGAGTGTAATAAACCAGTTTGACCAGAAAGAATTAGTTGCAACGCTATACTTCTGAGTAGGAACTTCAGTAACGTCCTGTGCAAAAGCAGTTGCAGACAAGCTAGCACATGCTAGCGCGATCATTAACTTTTTCATACTTGTTACTTTTAATAAATACTATATAAAGTTATACATTCATCACATATATCTCATAAAAACATAGTTGTCAGTAGATAGTCCGACAATTAAATTTTCTGCAAAAGTAAATATTTTCCCCAAATCCACAATGTTTTTTGAAGAAAAAAATCACATTTTATGAAAAAAATGTTCAAAAATGCTAAAAATGCCCACTTATTTAGAACATTTTATTCAATTCTGTCTCTTCAATTATCTTTATTACCGTCTTTCCATCTGGAGTATAATTAGGAGTTGGAAGGGCCAATAGGTTACCTACCAAATCTCCTATTTCCTTTTGGTTAAGAATTTGTCCCAAAGGCATAACTGCCATCTTTGCAAGGGACAAAGCTAAGACTTCCTGCTGCTTTTCTACTACATTGATATCTGTTTCTTGCAATGATGCTATCATGTTTTTTAATAAGGTTACAGGTTGAAGATTCTCTGTACCAGCAGGAACTCCATTTACAGAGTAAGAACCACTTCCCAAACTTGCCAAATCAAAACCTATTGCAGTAAACTGAGAAATTGATTTTTCCAATAACACACTTTCTGATGCAGATAATTGTATAACCTCAGGAAACAATTGTCCTTGAGATTGTCCTTTATGGTTCTTCAGATTCTGCATATATCGATGGAACAACACACATAAATGAGCTCTTTGTTGATGAATTACCATCAAACCAGATCTTATCTGCGATACAATATATTGACCTTTGTATTGTATATAAGATAACTGAGAATCGACATCTTTATCATCTTGTGCCTCATTGGACGCAAAGAACAGATTCTGCTCCTCCTTTTCTACACCTTTATATAATAGTTCCCAATCACGGGTATTGCTATCATTATTGCTTCGCTCTGCAATTGGTTTCTTTGAAGACGTAAAAGGATTAAACGAAGGGTTATACTTCAGTTCTGGCATTTTAAAGCCTTCCAACGTTCCAAAAGCGGGAATTTCGGGCTTGTCAACAGTATCGAATTCGATAGTAGGAACTGCATTGAACTTGCCAAGACTTTCCTTTACAGCCGCCATTAAGATAGGCCACATGGTCTGTTCATTCTCAAACTTAATTTCTGTTTTAGTGGGATGGATATTAACATCAATCTCAGCAGGAGCAACATTAAAGTAAATAAAATAATTCACCTGTTCTCCTGTTGGTATTAACTGATCATATGCCTCCATAACAGCTTTGTGAAAATAAGGATGCTTCATGAAACGGCCATTCACGAAAAAGAACTGGCGTAAGCCTTTCTTTTTAGAGGTTTCAGGTTTACCCACAAAACCAGAAATTCGTCCAAGTGAGGTTTCAACATCTATAGAGAGTAACTGCTGACTGAACTTTTTACCAAACACGTCACACACTCTCTGTTTTATACCGCATGGTGGCAAATCATACATCTCGACGCCATTGTTATAGAAGCTAAATCCACATTCTGGATTCACTAAAACGATACGTTCAAACTCTACAAGAATATTACTCAATTCTGTCGCATTTGACTTCAAGAACTTTCGACGTACTGGGATATTAAAAAACAAGTTCTTAACCGAGAAATTACATCCCTCTGGGCAGGAAACAACTTCTTGGCCCGTGAATTTTGAACCTTCAATTGTTATCTGAGTTCCCAAATCTTGTCCTTTTTGTCGAGTCTTCAACTCAACCTGAGCAACGGCAGCAATAGAAGCCAATGCTTCTCCACGGAATCCCATGGTGTTTAACGCAAACAAATCCGAAGCAGATTGAATTTTAGATGTAGCATGTCGTTCAAAAGAAAGTCTGGCATCTGACTCCGACATTCCCTTTCCATTGTCAATCACCTGGATGCAAGTCCTTCCTGCATCCAAAACAATGACATCTATATGGGTTGCACCTGCATCCAATGCATTCTCAACCAACTCTTTTACTACAGAAGCAGGTCTTTGAATAACCTCACCAGCAGCAATCTGATTGGCAACAGAATCAGGAAGAAGGTGTATGATATCTGACATATTAAAAACTCCACTTATTAGTATAAAGGTAATGCAGAATAAAAATACCTGCAGCTATTAAAACCACAAGCCATTTATATGAAATAGCATCACCTCCACGTTCTTCTCGTCTTTTCAAATGCTTTGTGGAATTCACAAAAGCCTGGTGCAATTGCTCCTTATCTAATGGTTTTGGAGGCAAAAGCCCTAGTTCTCGCTTTGCCTTTTCCTCTATTTTCTTTAGTTTTTCTTTTCTTTCATCATAATAGATATACTCATGATGAAATCCTCTTGGTTTATTATTTGAAAAGAATCCCATATATTACTCCCTTTTGTTTAGATTAACAACTGGTGCAGAGCGTTTTGGCAACACCTGCAACTTATCGCCTTCTTTTTTCGGTATCCAATTAAAGATATCCTCTTTGTTCTTAGGACGTATATAATCCAACCAAACAAAATTTTTCAACTTCATTTCTTGGTCGGGAACCATCAATAAAGGATACATCGTTCCTTCATTACCAGATCCAGCCCAAATCTTCATCAGTTTCTTCTCTGCCATGAAAAATTTTAGTTCTGTAACCTGTCCTCGCAGAAAGCCTACCATTGTGCTATCCTTATCCAATGGATAATATGCATAGTCTACATTGTCTATCACATGTGCAAGATTGATATTTCCATTTTCAAAGTAAGCTTTGATTTCCTTACCTGCAACCTGATTATAATGAATAGAATCCTGCATCTCTACAGAAAGTGCCTGACCTATCACATGAGCCCATTCTATCGTGCTGTCATTATTCCAAACATAGATAGAATCACCCAAAAGTTGCATATCATTATTCCAAACGACAGGATCTTGAAACATCCCTAAGCGTTTAAGTTGCTGATTGTACACCATTGAATCTGCCACACATTGCACATCTGAGCGATAAGCACGAACATGCTTATATGCATGCATAATCCTATACAATGAATCTGTATCCAAATTATAAGAGAACATTTTCAAAGAATCTGCGTGCAAGAACAGGGTATCTGATTTCTCTTGAGAAAAGTCTTTTGCCACAGCACGTTCTGTAGCAATAGCAGTACCTAAACTGTCATTATAATAACAATAATCTCCCTGTAGCTGATTCTTATTCTTTAAATCTGTCAAAACGGTATTTCTATATCCTCTTCCTTCACCTGTTTGCTTGTTATATATCAAACTATCCTGACCAACAACAATTCGTTCAGGATTCTTAACAACGCTTGGTCCCAGCAAACGAGCATATTCTGTTCGGGTATTGTAATATCCATTACGAGAATAAATCATTTCTGACTGATCTGTTGCTTTATTCACTACCCTAAACACATTTGAAGGACCCATAAAATGAGCATTCTCTGTATTTGTATTATAATACAGAGTATCTGTCATCAGCAAGAACTTTGGATTTGTGAGTTTCACATTATAATAAAAGGAAGCTTCGCGTTCTGCAGTACTATACTCACCCCAGTCAGATGTCAACACATTGTCTTGATCATCCAATTCGCCATCATCATAAAAATAACCAACATCATACACACGGTCATAATCAAGATGACGAGTTTTCAGTACTGTTTTGTCTTTTTTCCTTTTATCTTTCCAATGGGTTAATACAACATTTTTTCCCCATACCTTAGCAAGCAAAAGATTACCGTCATAATCCAAAGTATCTCCGACTAATTCCAAGGTGTCACCTTGAATCATTTTTACTCTTCCGTAGGCACGAAAAGAATTATTGCGCTCATAGAAATTTGCGCTATCGCAAGTCATAATTGCGCCATTATGACGAAAACGGACATCTTTAACCAAGATTTGAGCATCACTTTTTCCTCGGTCGTACGACAACACTCCAGCCTGTTCAAGATGGATTAGCGAATCTCGAACAGGCTTTGGCTTGTTTCTTACAGGTTTGTTTGGCAATGATGCAGCCAAACAAACACCGCATAGCAGGAAAAAGACTGCTAATAGTTTTATTTTACCCATCCTGGATATTTAAACTCGCATTTAACCCAATCTGGATTAATTCTAACAAATGTTGTTTTCTGTTTATCTCGGATCCATTTATCTAATTTCTCTTCACGACGTTTTGCCATTACAATACTCTTAAGAGCCTGATAATCCTCAGTCATAGTTGCCTTGTGACCTTCTATTCTATTCTTTAAACGGGCAATTACACAGACCTCTTTACCCTTTGTATTTATCATTGTGAAGGCATCCGAGATTTCTCCAACCTTTAGTTTGTCAACAACTTTGGCAACCTCCTGTGGCAAATCTTTCATTTCAAAACGAGAAGTTCCGTATTGATCCGACTCTTGATTTTGATTCTGCATCAATCCATGGTTGTTTTTTGTATCTTTATCACTAGATATGAATGTAGCCGCAGCATCAAAAGAGAATTTCTCATGACGAATATCATTTGCTATAGAATCCAAACGAAGCAAACCTGCCATCAAATCCTCTTCTGCAACGCGAGGCTTCTTAAGAATATGGCGAGAATTTACACGGTCACCACGTTTTTCTATCAACTGAATAATATGGAAACCGAATTCTGACTCAACGATTTTTGATACTTTCTTTGGATCTGTTAGATTAAATGCAACATTAGCATATTCAGGGACCAACTCTCCTCGTCCCATAAAACCCAACTCACCTCCACGACGTGCAGATGCTTGGTCTTCTGAATACAACAGAGCCAAAGTTGAGAACTGAGTAGAACCAGAATTCACTTGCTCTGTATATGAACGAAGTTCACTCTTAACTCGTTCAATCTCCTCTTGTGGAATACGAGGTTGTAAAGTGATTATCTGTACCTCTACTTGTGTTGGAATAAATGGTAAGCTATCTTGAGGAATGTCCTTAAAAAAACGTCGAACATCAGCAGGAGTTAACTTGATATCTCCAACCAAGCTGCGCTGCATCTCCTGAACAGTCAAACCATCCTTTACATTGTCATGTAACTGCTCGCGAATTTGAGAAGAAGTCTTATTGAAATACTCCTCCATCTTCTCTTTTGAACCGATTTGCTGGATATAAAAATTCATCTGTGACTCCACCTGACGCATAACATCCGACTCTGTCACTTCGATACTATCGATTGCTGCCTGATGAAGATACAACTTCTGGATTGCCATCTGTTCTGGAATAACACAATATGGATCACCATTCCATTTCACACCTTCATATTGGGCACGAATACGTTCTGCTTCAATTTCCGATTTCAAGATAGCCTGATCACCTACAACCCAAACCACCTCATCTATAACATTGTTTTGTGCTTTCACTACTTGTATAGAACAAATTACCAGCAACAATGCAAAAAGCATTTTGAAATTCGTCTTCATTTCTATATTATTTTCTAATTATCGACTTTAAAACTTTCTCATTAACAACTATCGGATATTGTTTTCTTAAATTATCCATCCACTGCTCCTCCAAGTGTTGCTGATAATCAGAAACAACTTGAGCAAGTACGTCATCAACACTTTCTGGATACTTCTTTAAACCTTTTCCTACAAAACCAATGTAAGGAGTATCTACAGTACGAGTTTGTTTAGGACCATTAAATTCCAATTCATC
>JAGHTY010000068.1 GCA_018065125.1 Candidatus Minthousia equi | reverse complement strand
CGGAACACCTGTTCGTAGACATCTTCTGAAACAGAGCGGTCGCGATAGGTGAGCAAGCGACCATCTTGGCCAGAAATCTGTGCCATACCCTCGCGGAAGTTGATGCGGAGGGTGGCATTGCGGTTATAAGTCACATTGGTGTTGTCGGTGTTTGGCAAGCAGAGGTTGCCCACTTTGTCGGTCATCACCCATGCGCCTTCAGAGCCAGAGAGCGTATACACTGCCACCGGCGATTCCAGAGGAAGTGTCGCAACAGCACCTTCGAATGTGTATGAATCGGCACTTGCTGCCACTGCGTAGATGCGATAATTCGTCTCACTCACCACGCCTGCTGCATGTTCGCCATCTCGTGCAAGCACAATGTAGGTGTCGCCTTCCACAAGGCCTTCTTCGCTCTTTACCGCCTTGTATTGATACATGAATGGATTCACAGTCACTTTCAGTACAGCCATTTCGCTGCTAACACCCTTCTTTACAGCAATGGCCTTAACCGTGGTGCGCACGGCTTGGTCGGAATCGAGAGCAAACGCTATCGCGCTGGTGTATTCAGGGCTTTCGGCAGTGGGCTCGGTGCCGTCGGTGGTGTAGTGAATCACTGCGCCTTCGGTTTCGCAAGCGATAGTGGTGCTCTGAGCCTCGTTGTACATGCCACTTGCAAGAGAGAATGTAGGGGTGGCAGGAATGTCGCGCACTGGTTCACCAGGACGGCGATAGATATATACCGGCTGTTGGCTGTCGGCAGTTCTGTAGCAAGAGAACAATGGGTTGTAGGTGTCGCCATTTCTGTTTTGGTTAAATCTCATATAAGGGTTCCCATCCATAGAGGTGTCGCCCTTGTCGTCCTTATATGCGTTTTCGGTAAAGAATATCGTGGCCTCACCTGCAGTGTTAATGCTTACATCTGCTAACGTTTGTGGGGATTTCGTGGAAATGCTCTGCAAGCGATAGTTGCTTCCTGAGCCAGTGGATGCCAAATATTTGTTGTTTTTATCCATGAAAATCCAATGCCCCTCTTCTTTACACAAAGTGAATACCTCTGCACCCTCAGACGTCGCCGCTAAAACCTCGTCAGCGCTGGTCAGCATCACAGAGCGACGATTGTTTGTGCTTTGTTCGCTCATCGCATAATAAGTTTCTCCCACTTTGCCCACAAACAATAGGCGGTCGCCTTCTTGCAACTCGCTTGCATTGTTCACACGCATATATGCATCGGCTGGAAGTTCGGCTATTGTATAGGTAGCTTCTGACACTTCGCTTGAGCGATCACCTTCTATAGCGATGGCCTTCACGGAGGTAGTAGTTGAAACTTTGAACGGTGCAGTGTAGTGTGTGCTGCTTGCCGATGGCGTGCTGCCGTCGGTGGTGTAATATATGTTTGCGTTGCTTCCTGCGCTAAGGCTTACGCTTTGAGGCGAGTAATAGGTGCCCGCCTTTGGTGAGAAGGTGGGTTTGCCCACAGACTGCTCGCCTTCGTCGTAAACAACTTTTATCGATTTTATATACATAGCTTTCGCTTTCGTTGAAAGTAACGAAATTGTAATGTCGCCAGAGGCATACGATCCATTAGAGAAAGATATATCCTGCGGGTTAACATTTCCCGTTCCCAATGTTATTACATCATCAAACTGCTTTCCTCCAATAGACACAGATGCGGTGCCACCACCACTGCTTGCTACAGATAGGTTGAGCGTCACTCCTGTAATAGTTATGCCTTCCTGATTAAAAGCAGAAGTGGAAATGGTCCAAGCGTTTTGATTTTGCGGATTATTACCCGAACCGATTTGCACACCTTTATCAGCGGTAAAGCCAATATATGCAGCTTGACTGGTTGTCCATTTTACGCCTGACAACGTGACG
>JAGHTY010000047.1 GCA_018065125.1 Candidatus Minthousia equi | reverse complement strand
GGAGTATTGATGGTAGTAGCAGTTGTCGTAACATTTAACCGTCTGCAACTGTTGCAACGAAACATCAGTTGCCTGCGTGCCAATAACCCCATCACCCAGATTTTGGTAGTGAATAATGGCAGTACCGATGGCACTGCACAATGGTTGGATGAGCAATCTGACTTGCTGGTGATTCATCAGGAAAATGTAGGTGGTTCAGGTGGATTCTATACCGGCATTCAAAAGGCACAAACCCTGAATCCCGACTGGATCTGGTGCATGGATGATGATGTTTTCCCTCGTGAAGATTGCCTTGAGCAACTCCTGCAGCAGGCACAAGATGAACAGGTGGGTGTTCTGGCGCCTCGTCGCTTGATAGAAGGAAAGGTGTATGGCAATGATTTCAAATCGCTGAACCTTACTAATCCTTTTGCATCGCTTTATCGCGAAAAAGGTTGCACATTGCAGACAGAAACGGTAATGCAGATTGGTGGAACTGCTTTTGAAGGACCTCTTTTCCGTGCACAAACCATTCAACAAATAGGTCTTCCTACCAAGGATCTTTTCATCTTTTGTGATGACACTGATTACTGTCATCGTGCCGTGCTGAAAGGTTGGAAGATTCTGTATGTGCCACAGGCACTGATGGATAAACAACTGTTTTTCAACAATGATACATGGGCACAGCGCAACCAGAAGAAAAAGTGGAAACGCTTTTACCAAATCCGTAATTCTGCCTATCTGAATCATCATTACGGACAGAATTGGGGGGTACGCCACCTACGCAGTTTCATTGGTGTGACTGGCATGATTGCAACAGCATTCTTTACTGCTCCTTTCTCAAAGGCATGGCAGTTCAGGGATATTCCTCGCCTTTGGCGTGCATATAAAGATGGAGTACAAGAAAGATTAGGGAAGATATGCGACTAATAAAAATGACAGGGGGATTGGGCAACCAGATGTTTATTTATGCCCTGTATATTCAGATGCGGAAGCAGTTCAAGAATTGCCGTATCGACCTATCCGACATGGTGCATTACAATGTTCATAATGGATATGAGATGTGGCGTGTCTTTGATTTGCCTAAAAGTGAATTCTGTATCTGGCAACCTCTCAAGAAAGTCATAGAATTCTTGTTCTTCCGTGTTATTCTTGAACGTCATCAAAAAGGTTCTTTACGTGCCTACACTCAACGCATAAACTGGCCATTGGTGTATTTCAAGGGTTTTTACCAAAGCGAGCGATACTTCAAGGAAAGTGAAGAAGAGGTGCGTCGTTCTTTTACCTTTAATTTGAAAGAGGCTTCGCAGGCGTCTATTAAGATGGCAAGTCAGATGGATGAGGATGTTAATGCTGTGTCAATTCATGTGCGTAGGGGTGACTATCTGGATGCCAAGACTTGGGAAAACTGTGGATGCATCTGCCAGTTACCTTATTATCAGAAAGCTATTGCGCGCATGCAGCAGCTGGTAGAGAATCCTCATTTCTATGTATTTTCTGATGATATGGCATGGGTAAAGGAAAACCTACCGCTTCCTAATGCTACCTATATTGATTGGAACCATGGGAAAGATAGTTGGCAGGATATGATGCTGATGTCGCACTGTCGTCATAATATCATCTGCAACAGTACTTTCAGTTGGTGGGGAGCTTGGTTAAATCCTAATCAGCAAAAGATTGTCTTAATGCCAAACCGTTGGTTTGTGAACGATGCTACACCTTATATTTTCCCTGAAAGTTGGGAAAAGATCGAGGTCATTGTACCATCCTCTACCAAGTAACCATCTCTTTTCAGTTCTTCCAGGTGATGTAACCCAATAACACGGTCGTATTCTTCGCTTAGTTGGTTGTTCTTGTATAGTTCGTAGAAGTAGCGCCAGTGACGTCCGTGTTTTTTGCCAGGATGCTGCTCAAACTGCTTGCCGCCATTTACCATTTTTGCAATGAAGGCATCGCGTAACCCCACATTGTAGTGGTAGATCATAATGCCTGTTTCTACGGTTTTCTTGGGTAGCATGGTTACCTTATGATTACCGGTTCCTATCTGAAGGTATCCATCGGTTCGGTGTGCTACCTTTCCTCGCTGACGTTCAAAGATTGAATAGGTAGATAGCTCGTAATCTGCCTGATTGGATACAAACTCTACCCTTTTGTTCCATTGTGTATATGGAGTGTTTTCCTCGGGATACATGCTTCGGATAGGGCAATGCACCACATTTCCCTTTGCTTGTGCCAGTTCCTGCTTGATGCTGCCGGTAGGGGTGTACCAAAACTCATCGGCATCTACGTTTATGATCCAGTCGGCTTTCAGTTCCTTGATGGCAAGGCAAATCATGCGGTCAACCCATTGTTTCTGCATATAGTTCTGCCCTGGTTCCTTGATAATGGCATGCACCCATCCCATTTCCTTGTATTTCTCCAGAATCTGTGGGGTGCTGTCGGTAGAGTTGTTGTCGGTGATGATGAACTTGTCCACACCCATTGCCTTGTGAAACTTAAGGTTGTTTTCCAGCATCTTTTCCTCATTTTTCACTAGCATGGTCATTACCAAAGTATTGCACTGCCGCTTATTTAAGCGTGGCAGTGCCCAAATTGCTCTTCCTATTTTAGTTATTATACCCATATAACTCATCACTCTAAATTCACAACTCAAAATTCATCCCCCACAACCAATTTGTTCTCGTTCATCCTCTTCATATACTGCTGAATCACCGATTTCATCTTCTTTTCCATGCCTTGCAGCGTGTCTTGAGGTAGGGTGTTCAGAATGTTTTGCTTCAGTAATGAATCCGTGCGGAAACGGTAGGCATGTGTGGTGTGCTCTCCATCAAACTCCAGTGCATAGTTGCCTTCTAGATACTCGTAACCATTGCTCTCGGGCACCCAGTGCAGGGCAATACCCTCGTTAGGGGTCAGCAGGTTTTGTCCAAAACCGATGTAAGGCTTATCGTAACCTAAGAATGCCAGAACGGTAGGCATGATGTCTATTTGCTGCACTATGCGCTGTGTGTCGTATCCACAAAGTTCGGGATGTCCTGGGGCATAGAATACTACAGGCACCAGGTAGTTACCCATTGTGGTTTGGTAGTAAGGCTGCGTGTGATGGCTGGTGTGGTCTGCCGTAATCACAAATAAAGTGTTGTTGTACCAAGGTTGCTTGCTGCACTTCTCAAAGAATAGACGCAAGGCATTATCTGTATATTCTATGCAAGGTTCGATGGGGTCTTCG
Source organism: Candidatus Minthousia equi (assembly GCA_018065125.1). Classification (GTDB taxonomy): domain Bacteria; phylum Bacteroidota; class Bacteroidia; order Bacteroidales; family Bacteroidaceae; genus Minthousia; species Minthousia equi. The sequence goes on along the minus strand of JAGHTY010000047.1, from coordinate 4,395 downwards.
CTCTCCTTGAATTTTCCTTTGTAGCGCTCGGGGATGGCAAAAGGCGAGTGACTTGATGCTGTGAATACCGAGGTTACGAAAGGCTGCTGCATGCGACTCATGCAATCGGCATAGAACTGTAGGAATTCTTCATCCCAGATAGCCCATGTGCCGTCAAAGTCATCATCACCATGGTAGTTTTTGTCCTGGTTATACTCGGTTCTGCCATAGTACTGCTGAAATCCTGTTGCCTTGGCAAATGCCTCGAAGCCCATTGAACCATTTTGTGCTCCATGGAAGAAAGCAGAAGTGTAACCCTTGTTTTCTCCTAACTCGCGTGCCAATCCCGAGAGATTGTTCAGTGAAGCAGGAGTTAGGAAGAAAGGTTCTACGTAATTAGGCAGTGACGACAGTACCGATGGCATGCCTTCTATACTCTTTCGTCCATTGGCAAAGGCATATTTGAAGGTTAGCGCATGGGGCAGCAGTGTGTCAAGGAAAGGCGTGCGGCCTTTTCCGTGGTTGTAAAAACCAATATGTTGCATGCCAAAGCTTTCCATAATCAGTACCACCACATTCATAGGGCGGAATTGTGCCGAGTCGGCAGGCATCTGTACGGGTGTGAACAGTTGCTCGGCTTCCTGCTCACTCATGTAGTTAGGGGTAACTAGTGGTTTCTTGTTAAAGGTGCGAATGAGTGAGAAAGGTGTGTTTAGCACCAGTCCTGCTTCCTTTGGTGATTCTACATACTGGTTGGCATTGCTGATGGTAATAGGACGTGTTGCCATGGTGAAGCCACCGCGCATACCAGCAATGCACAGAGGAATACACAGTGCCAGCACACCTGTCTGTATGCCGTAGTAATGCCATAGCTTGGCTGGTTTCTGCTGCATGCCAGGACGGAAAAGTCGGTACAGGAAATAACCCATGGCAAATGCCAGTAGCAGCAGGAACCAATTGTCTGTAACCTGCTCCCAGATGATTTTCGCCATGCCAGCGCCCTCGTGTCCAAACTCTGCCAGTACGCTTCCGGTGGTGCGTTTACCTGTATAAGGGAAATATACGCAATCGCAAAGGTTTGCCACCATGCAGATGCTGTTTATCACCACATACACCCATTTCACTACCTTATAATATACAGCATTCTCCTTATAGTGAAGTGGCAGCATGAATAGCACCAGAAAGATGATGTTGGTGTAGATAATGGCCGAGGTATCAAAGATGATGCCAGCAGCAAACAACCCTATGCCGTGACCCCAACTCATTCCCTCGCTGTACAGTTCCCAGTTCATGATAAGGAATGCCAGTCTGCACAACGTATAAAGAACGTACACTACAAGAGTGTTCCAAAGTAGCGAATAGATGTTTTTCATTTTTTTGCCTTGTACTCTTCTATCCTTTCCTTAAACTCCCTGTCTTTCTTGTTATTTTCATCTCCCTTGAATTCCAATTTCTCGGGGATGTTCTTGCCTAAATCAATGATTTGAGGCTTTTGGTTAGGGTGCTTTACAATCTGAACATAATCATATAAGGTGTAGTTGTCGGCCTCGTAGGTGCACATGTTCAGGGTGTCGCCTTGTGTGTACACGGTTTGATAGAAGCGACAATACACGCCATACTTGTCGTAACGGTCATCGTCAAACTTAATGCGATAGGTCTTTGGTGAACAGTGACTCACGGTGTAGAGTGGAGGCACTTTCACGCCATCTTCTTCTTCGGTCATGCGTGCGTAGGCATGTTCGTGTCCTTGCAATACCAGGTCGATACCCATCTCCTGAATCATGCCAGCCAGCATCCAGCGGTCTATCACCTGATTCATGGTGCCCTTGATGCTGTATAGTGGATGATGTGTTACCAGAATTTTCCATTTTGCAGTGCTCTTTTCCAGTTGCTCTTTCAGCCATTGGCGCTGGCTCCAGATGCAGAATAGGTTTCGGGTGCTGTCAAGGAAGAATAATTGTGCGTTACCCATTTTAAAGGTATAAAGATGATTGCGATCTACGTGACTATCCAGAAAATAACTGAATACCAGAGAAAAACGGTGCTCTACCGTATCGGGAAGAGACTTCATGTAGTCATGGTTACCTGTGCATGCCAGTATTGGCATTGCCTGTCGGATAGAATCCAATCCATCAAAACCTTCCTGCCAGTAGTTGTCGGATGGACGTTCCACCAGGTCGCCTCCACAAATCAGCATCTGTGTTTTTGGGTTTAGCTGCATGGCACGTCGAAGCACACTGTTGGTTTCTCCGCTTAGCGTATCCTGAACATCACCCACATACATCAGGTTCAGTTCATCGTTTTTGCTTTGTGTAGAGAAAGCGTGCCATTCAGAGAACTTGTCTCCAGTTGCCACACGGTACTGGTAGTGCTGTGCGTATTTCAGTTTTCTAAGACGTGCTACGTAGAAGGCGCCTTTTCCGCTGCGCGACTGATACACCTCTCCCTGTGCATCAATGCGGGTGATGAGGCTGTCGGCATCCATTAGCTCTACCCACGACTGCTGCACGCTGTCGCCACACTGCCAGCCTATGTTGCGCGAGAGTTCATCCTCGTTTCCCATAGTCAGCAAAATGCGGCAAGGTTCGTTCGGAATGGTGTAAGGAGGCTCGGGTGGCAGTCCAAACCACGCATGCCAGCGGGTGGCCATCCAAATTCCCACACCTATAATAATTACTGCTGCAATCAGCAGGTTTCGTCTTTTCTTGGTTATCTTTATCTTCATGAATTCCTGAGCAAAAACATCTTTATTTGCTATGCAAAGATACGATTTAATCTTTGGTACACAAACTTGTGGACAACAAACTTGTGTGCTAATGCTAAAATGCCAGTAATCAGAATGACTTCTTATTGTTTATTAATTCACGTGTGTTGCGAGAAATGCCATACTGGGAAAATAGATTTTTCTAGGCAGAAAAATTGATTTTCCTAACTAGGAAAATGAAATCGGCACTTTTCAGCGGAGAATCCTGTTATTGTCAAAATTGTCATTGTCATTTTTGTCATTTTCAATTAATGTTTTCTTAAAATGTCATTTTGGTAGGAAACAAACGGGAAAGGAACTGAATCACGCAGCAAACGCCTATATATATAATAAAATAAATATATATATTTATATATAGTAGCAATCTGTCGTGTAACATAAATTGAAAAACCAAAAATGACCAAAATGACAATGACCAAAATGACAACAAAAAATTGTGGGTATGCAAAGAAACAAGTACTTTTGTGCCTATGAAACACGCATTTCTTATCTTTGCGCATAACGAACAGCCAATATTAGAAGTTTTGCTGGGTATGCTGGATGATGCCCGAAACGATGTTTATCTGCATATAGATGCCCGTTCTGAACAGTTGATGCAATGGGCTAAATGCTATAGAATGAAGCACGCTGGATTCTACATGATAGAACCAGCACACAAGGTGTACTGGGGTGATATCAGTCAGGTAGAAGTAGAGTTTGACTTATACAGAACAGCCTATCACAATGGGCCATACGCCTATTACCATCTGCTGTCGGGAGTGGATTTGCCAATCAAGAGCATGGATGTCTTTCATGATTTCTTTAACCAGCATCAGGGATCCGAATTCGTGGAGTTTTGGGATGGTGCCGCACACGAGTGTGACTTGCGTCGAAAACTCTCTCGTTATTGCCTGCATACTCATCACATGCGCGATAAGGGTACCAAGAGTCATCACCTGCATGCCTTTTCGCGAAATATGTTTTACATGGTGCAGAAAACTGGACTTTTCCGTAGGAAACTAGATAGAAACTTTCGCAAGGGTGCAGCATGGGCTAGTTTTACGAACGATTTCTGTGCAGAGTTGATAAAAGAGGAGGCATATTTTGTAAAGCGTATGCGCCGTGTGCTGTGTGCCGATGAGTTTGTAATTCCTACTGTAGCTAGTAATGAGCGTTTTATAAATAAAGTATATAAACCAAAACAAGGACAGACACCCATTCTGCGTGAGATAGATTGGAAAAGAGGAGTGAATGGTGGTCCTCACACCTGGGTAGCAGAAGATCTTGAGCATTTGCTGCAAAGTCCTAATTTCTTTGCCAGAAAGTTTTCTTCGAAGGATATGGGATTTATTGAGTCGTTAGTGCTTCGCATTAGTCAGCAAACCATACACCAATAAACAAAAAAAGGAGAGGAACTTTTAGAACCTCTCCTTTTTATATTTAAACTCTTAAACTTTTAAACCTTAACCCCTTTAGAACTTATATCCCAAAGTAATCTGTGCAACACAGTTGCGGCAAGCTTTGTCGACGTTGTTCTTGATAACGTCAAGAAGGCCTAGGTTGTAGCGTGCATCAATGATGAATCCATCTTCTGTTTCGTAGCTGATACCCAGAGGGATAGCAACATCAAAGGTATTGAAATAATCCTTAATGGTTATAGAATCCTTCTGACC
>JAGHTY010000174.1 GCA_018065125.1 Candidatus Minthousia equi | reverse complement strand
TTTAAAAGTTTAAAAGACGCAGAGACGCAAAGACTGTTGTCTGTTGGCTTCGCCCAAATTGGCCATCGTCTCGGCATAGCTCAAACAAGTTTGGCTCTGCTCTCGTCTCAGACCAATTTTGTCTGTTGTCCGTTGTCTGTTGTCTAATTATTTACTTCACAACCTGTACTTTCATGCCGTTGGCTAACTTGCCCTGACCTGCTACAACTACGGTAGAGCCAGCATCTACGCCATCAACAATTTCGTACTCAGCACCCATACGGCGACCCAAGGTAACCTTGTTGTACGAAACAACATCACCCTTGAGAACATATACGTAATAGTCGCCAGCACCAGCCTGCTTAACAACTGCCTCGTCAGAAACAACTACGTGGTCTGCCTGACCAAATACCATGGTAACACGACCAAACATACCAGGACGAACACGACGGTCGGCATTTGCCAAACGAATTTCTACAGGGAATGTGTGGGTAGCAGGATCAACTGCTGGTGAAATGATGTGTACACTTCCTGTGAATACCTCTTCACCATAGGTGTCGATGGTCAGTGAAACAGGCATGCCCTTCTTTACCAATGGGTAGTATCTCTCTGATACGTTGATGATCAGCTTAACAGGAGTATCCTGCTCGATAACCAGGATTGGCTGACCGCCAGTCATATCACCATTGTCATAGTTACGTGCTGTTACAACACCACTGATAGGGCTGCGAAGCTGACTGTTCTCCTGCAGGTTACGCAACTGGTTCTGCTGAACATCCAAGGTCATCTTGGCATTGTCCCACTCTGCCTTGCTTACGCCACCTACCTTATATAGTTCATCAATACGATTGAACTGAATCTTCTGGTTTTCAATCTGCAACTTCAGCTGGTTAAGATTGGTAGCATCCAACTGTACCAATACCTGACCTTTGCCAACACGGTCGCCTACCTCGGCATAAATCTTCTCAATACGCAGGTATGCCTGTGGGGCAATGTTGTTCTTTACATCGCTTTCAACAGTAGCGGTGTAGGTTTCAAGTTGCTCAACAGTACGAACCTCTGCCTTGGCAACCTTTACCTTTGGTGCTTCTGCAGCAGGGGTAGTAGTGGCAGCTGCTTTCTCGTCTTTCTTGCCACAAGCACTCATCATTACAGCAACTGCTGCGAGTGCCAGAATTTGAATCTTCTTCATGTATGTCGTTTTTTTAATCATTCAATAGTGTTGCCTAAAACATAGTCCAGATCAGACTTTGCAATGAGATAGTCGTAAATGCTCTGGCAATAGGTTAGGGCAGATTGGGTAAGTGCTACCTCGCTGCTGTTTAGCTCGAGCATGGTGCCGCCACCTACCTGATAGCGCTTTTCGCTGATGTCGCGTGCCTTCTGTGCCTGTGCCATAGCCTCTTTGTTACTGTTTACCTGCTCGGTGCTAGCCTGCATGTTGTTAAGGTATGTGTGTGCCTGCATGTTCAGCTGGCGCTCGGTGTTGATGCGTCTTTCGTCCAACTGCTGCATCTGTACGCGGATAGTCTTCAGCTTGGTGAAGTTACTTGCTCTGTAAATAGGAATGGTGATACCCAGGGCAATGTTAGAACTACCAGAGAAATGGTAATCCCAAATGCGGAAATTTGGGTTAGCAATAGATTGCTGCTGGTAGGTTCCGGTAAGATTGATGGTAGGCAGGAAGGCTGTCTTCTGAATCTTCAGGTTGTGCTCTAGCATCTTCTTGTTCCAGTCCATCTGACGCAAGTCGGTGTTACGACTCAAGTCGTTAGGGTCACCCCATGTCTGGCGAGAGAACATGGCATTCTCATAGTTCTCTAGTTCGTCATTGATAACGATATTTACGTCGGCAGTGATACCCATCAATACCTTCAATCTCAGTTTTGCCAAGCGAACGGCATTTTCGGCACTGATTACGCTAGGCTTGATGTTGCGCATCTGAACTTCTGCACTGATCTTGTCGAATTCACTAACGGTTCCAACCTTGTATTTCTGGCTTACAATCTCGAAGTTCTCCTCGGCATGCTGCATACTCTTCTGCAATACATGGTGGCTGTCTTGTGCCAGCATAAGTCCGTAGTATGCCTTGGTAACCTGGTTAACCAAATCCAATTTTGATGAACGTGCTTTCTCCTCGGCCAACTTGATGTCGTCCTTGGTCATCTTCATCATTTTGTAAACCTGTGGAGCATAAACAGGGATGCTTACGGTAAGAACACCTGCCATGGTGTTTGTCTTGTCCTGACCCATCTTAAATGTCTGTCCACCCATTTTCACCTGTGCCACAGTAATGGCGTACTGTGAAGAAATGGTACCAGTGACAGTGGGTAGTAGGTTTTGCCATGCTTCCTTGTCTGCAATCTTTTTCAGCTCGATTTCTTCTTCGGCTACCTTCATTGTTGGGTTATCTGCCAGTGCCAGTTCAATGGCCTTGTCCAGAGTAAGGTCAAGGTTGACTGCCTCTTGTGCCTGCATGGAAAGTGGCAGTAAGCCAAGCAGCATTACCCATTTTTTACAAAAAATACCTTTCATTTTTGTTATCTGATAAAAATTATTTTCTAAGAATGCGCAAAATTAGGGCAAATTACGCGAAAAAACAAAGCTTTATTATAAGATGTGTAGTTATTTGTTATTAAAGTGGAAAAATGTGACACTATTTTCCCAATTTCTTTGGCCACTTGTATGCTAGATGCCAGATTTTATCAAAGTATGGCTTCCATTTGTTCTGTTCTACAACGCCTATTTGCAAGCCATAAAACCGTGTTCCGTTCAGGCGGTGTGAAAGGATGTTACTCAGCAAGGAAGAATTAACCAATGGTATCTTGAAATCGGTAATCCACAGCACGTCAGAACTCATGAATTCTGTGTTTTGCTGCAAAATAGAAAAAGTCTGCTCAAGCATACGGGTACCATCGGTATCGCCTTGTGCTGGCTTGTTGAACAGTTCTAGAAGTTGGGTGCGATGGATGCCAACGTCGATAGGTTGTGCCGATACACTGAAGGCGATGAGATACAATCTGCGGTTTTGAGCATCTGCAATTTGCAGGAGCTTTACCAATAATGCTCGTCCGATGTGCTGTGGAATGCCCTCCATGCTACCTGATGTGTCAATGCACACAATCATAGGACCGATGTTTCGGGCACGCTTGATGGCAAGTTTGTTGACGGGTTTGAAAATCTCACTTTTGTAGTTGAAATTCTGTAAATCCTTGGCAGCATACTTGTATAGAAACAGGCTTTCTGTACTTTTGTCGGCAGCCAATACCAACTCCTGTGGCAAAAGTGAAGACAAGTCATTTCCTGTGGTTATGCCTAGGATGTCACTCTTGCTGGCATGCTCAAGCTTAAAACTGCTGGCAGCTGCAACAGGGTTAAATTCCTTGCTACTGGCATCAGGCGTACGCCCCATGTGATTGGCTACTTCAAGCAAAACAGAATACTGTTTCTGGATGCCTATCACACTTTGCATGCGCTTGAAATCCACGGTATTCCATAAGCCACCCATGGTGCACCATGCCTGTAGGAAAACATCATCATCTACATGGTTTTCTTCAAGAAAAGCAGGAATGGTAACAAGGGTTCTGCTCAGTCGTTCCCATACGGCAGGAACCTTGGTGGTAAAATAGTGTTCCAGAAACGTGTTTAGCCTAAATTGATGTGCCTTCTGCCAATCGTCGGAGAGTTTTAGCCAAAGGTCTTCATCCTCCCAATTCTGTCTTTGCAACAATTCTGTCTGGTAAAACTCATGAGGGAAACAATCTGGATATTGCTTGGCAATGAAATCCAGTAGTTCTGCTCCATTTGCCTTGCGCTGGCTTATGTTCCATTCCTGTATTTGCTGCTGCTTGTCCTGCTCTACCAAGCTACGTTGCTGCTGGTAGTGGTATTGATCTAGTGCTCCCTGAATAAACTGAACCAAAGTATCGAAAAGCACCTGCCGTTTTACCTTGTGTGTTAGGACAGAAGGGTAGATTTCTGGGTTCTGCTTTAACTGCAATAGGATGGTGTACAACGGTATGCCTGCGTTTTCATCAGGCAATTGACCGTTGGTTAGGAATGCTTCAAGAAGAACCTTGAAGTAGGGGAGAGAATACTCAGGCTTCGTCTCCATACATCAGTTTGCGGATATCTACACGGATGAATGCCACCTGTTTGCGCAGTGTGGCAGCGTATGCCTCGATTTCTTTCTTTTCGCTAACCGAAAGGAACATGTTTTGCTTTAACTGTAAAGTGCGGGTGGTTAGCGTGGCAAAGACATTCTCGAGCAATGCTTCAAAATTCTGGTCGGCTGCTTGTAGGTTCAGCTCTCTTTGAACAGGTTGAGCATAACGCATTCCCAAATGCGCATGACTGGCTTTCATGGATGCAGAAATGCCTTCGGAGATTCTTGTGAGTTCTTTCTCAATATCGAAGAATAAGCTTTGCAATACTAGCTTGCGGATTTCTTCACGTTCATCAGCTTCGTTCCACAAGCAATGATGAATGATGAATAAATCGTTTAGTGTTACACTATTCTGATTATGCGCAAAGGCAGATGCTTTCATTAGATGTAAAATCTTTTTCCATCTACGATCGCTTACATATACTTGCCTTTTTAGGTTGGTATCAGGTAGGGAAATGGCATTAAGTCCTTTGCGAATGAAAGAAATGCTTGCCAGCACCTGCTTATCGCAGTCAAGTTGTAGAATATTTCTTTGCCATTCCTGATATTCGGCTTCAGAAATCTGTAGGTCAGGGTTTATTTCCTGGTTGTATGGTGTACTCTCATCCAATAGCATTTGGTAGAAAGTGTTTTCTTGCTCAATGCAGGTAGATACTATGCGAATAAGGAATCTGTCCCATAGCGCTTCTAACCCTTCGCCTTTTGTTGGAAGTTCGTTGCTGGCTGCTACCAAGAGTTTAAGAGGCAGATGCTCTTCATTTTTGCCGTTTCGGTAGATTTTCTCGTTGATTACTGTCAATAATGAGTTCTGAATAGCAGGACCAGATTTCCATATTTCATCTAGAAATACCACATCTGCGGTAGGAAGATAGCCATCAGTAATTCGCTCGTAGATGTCAGCATCTTTCAACTTGCTTATGCTAACAGGACCAAAGATTTCGTCTGGGGTAGAGAAGCGACTCATGAGGTATTCGAAAGCCTTGGCATTTACAAAGGCATACTTCAATCTGCGTGCTACCATTGACTTGGCTACTCCTGGAGGGCCTAGCAACAATATGCTTTCTCCTGCAAGTGCCGCCAATAGAGACAACCCTATTTCGGTTTCCTTCTCATACACATTGCTGTTCATCTGCTGCAGCAACAGCGTAATTCTTTCATTTATCTGCATATCAATTGGCTTTACCGATTTTTACTCTTATCTTCCCTTAACTCTATAACTTCCAGATCCTTGAAAGTTCCTGCGTCTGCCGAAAAGCGGATAAGTGTGCGTGTTTTGTGAAATCCATAGATGCCTGCAGCACCAGGGTTGATGTGAAGGGTTCCAATCCTAGGGTCGAACATCACTTTCAAAATGTGTGAGTGGCCACTTATAAACAATTTTGGAGGATTTGACAATAATAATGAACGAACACTAGGATCATATTTTCCTGGATATCCGCCAATATGCTTCATGAGTACGCTTGCACCTTCAACCTCGAATTGATTGATTTCGGGATATATTTGTCTTATCTCATTGGTATCGATGTTGCCATATACAGCACGGAAAGGACGGAATTGTGCCAAGCGTGCCGCCACATCGATAGAACCTATGTCACCGGCGTGCCAAATCTCGTCACATTCCTCAAAATACTGCAGGTATTTGTCATCCCAGTATCCATGTGTGTCCGACAATAATCCAATGCGTTTCATGCCATCTGCTTTTTGAAAGTTTTCATTTGCAAATAGAGTAATATGGCGGTTGTAAAGGTTGCGGCAAAGTCGGAACCTGCCATTGTCCACCAAACGCCATCCAATCCTAACCATTGTGGCAATATCAGCAGTGGTGGCAATAAGAATATCAATTGACGTGAAAGACTAAGGAAAATTGCCTTCCATGCATGTCCGATGCTTTGGAAGAAATTGGAGGTTGCAATCTGAAAACCAATCATCCAGTGGAATACTACAATAATTGGCATGCTGTGGCAAATAATGTCAATCATGGTAGCATCATCGGTGAACATCTGTGCGCAGAGTTTAGGGAAGAATACACCAACAATGCAACTGACAGTTGTAACGATAGAGGCAAAGAAGATGGTGAATTTCAGCACCTTGATAACACGGTCGTATTGTTTTGCTCCATAGTTGTATCCTGCAATAGGTTGCATTCCCTGGTTGATACCAATGGTAACCATGATGAAAATGAACACGATTCGGTTGACAACTCCGTATGCTCCAATTGCCAAGTCGCCACCATAGGAAGCCAATGACTGATTTACAATGGTAGACACCATGCATGCAGCAAGGTTCATCAAGAAAGGAGACATGCCGATGCTGAGCACAGAACCCACAATTTTCCTTTTCAGTTTGAAGTATCCTTTCTTTATGTGTATTACCTCGTTAGGATTATTGAAACGCCAGATTTGATACCCCAATGCCAAGGCTTGTGAAAGGATGGTAGCTAATGCAGCACCCTGAATACCCATGCCTAAAGTCCAAATGAAAATAGGGTCGAGAATGCTGTTGATAACAACGGTAAAGATTGTTGCACCCATGGCAATTCTGGGATGTCCGGCAGAACGAAGCACACTATTCAGTCCTAGGTACATGTGAGTAATTACATTGCCAAGCATGATGATTACCATATAATCATGTGCATAGGGGAGAATATCGGGGGTTGCTCCGAAAAACACAAGAATGGGATCCATGAATGCTAGGCAGATAGCACCAAACAAGATTCCTAAGATAAGGTTCAGGGTAATGATGTTACCTAGGATGTTCTGAGCTGTTATGTGATCTTTCTGCCCTAATTTTACCGAAATCATGGTTCCGCCACCCACACCAACCATGGCGCCAAAGGCAGCAGAAAGATTCATGAGAGGGAATGTGATGGCAAGGCCAGAAATGGCCAAGGCACCTACTCCGTGACCAATGAAAATAGAATCCACCATGTTATACAATGACGAAGCCGTCATTGCAATAATGGCAGGTATAGCGTATTGTAATAATAGTTTTCCTACGGGTTTTGTCCCCAACTCTGTGGGAGATTTCATTGCTGACATATATCTCGTTTGCTTTTTGTGGTGCAAAGATACGCTTTTTTCAAAAAATAGTTGTTATCTTTGCAATACTTTATAAATCTAAAACATGAACAGAAAATTATTACTTTTTGGAGCATTTGTCATTGCTTCTTTATATGCAAGTGCACAAAACTATCGTTATCACCTGCAACTAACAGATAAGAATGGTTGCGAGTATTCCTTAAAGCATCCAGAAAAGTTCTTGTCGGAGAAGGCATTACAGCGTCGTTCACGCCAAGGTTTAGAGGTGGATTCAACAGATCTTCCAATTCCTGGAGCCTATCTGAAAACCATTGAGGAACAGGGCGTAAGGATTCACAGCAAAAGTAAATGGACAAACACGGTTTTAGTAGACGTGGCAGACACCTTGACCGGAAAGAACCTGGTAAATCTGCCTTTCGTATCGGAATCTACTTTGGTTTGGATTAACCCTAGCAAAAACTCGAAGTCGAACCATGACCGCAAGAAACAGGTAACCAATGGTGGAAAAACCTCGGATAGTGAGTATGGAGATGCTTATCTGCAGTGCTCAATGATGAATGGTAACACTTTGCACTATGCTGGCTTCAGGGGAGAAGGCATGACTATTGCCGTAATAGATGGCGGTTTCTTCAATGCTGACGTTATCAATGCTTTTGACCAATCTAGGATATTGGGAACCAAGGATTTCGTGAATCCAGAATCTGATATCTATGCAGAAGATTCACATGGAATGAAGGTTCTTTCATGTATGTTTGCCAATCGACCAAACATCATGATGGGTACTGCCACTGGTGCTTCATTCTGGCTGCTTCGCAGCGAGGATGCTGATTCAGAGCAGCCAGTTGAAAACGACTATTGGGCAGCAGCTCTGGAATTTGCAGATAGCGTGGGTGTAGATGTTGTAAACTCTTCTTTGGGTTACAATGATTATGATGAACCATTTGCCGATGCCAAATATTGGGAATTGGATGGTAAGACATACGTTAGTTCACGTGCTGCTTCAATGGCAGCAGACAAAGGTATGATTGTTTGTCTTAGTGCCGGAAATTCTGGAGATTCACCATGGAAAAAAATTACGCCTCCTGCGGATGCATTTGATGTGCTTACAGTAGGTGCTGTTACCTATGCACGAACAAATACAAATTTCTCTTCTTTAGGTAATACCTCTGATGGTCGTGTAAAGCCAGATGTTTGTGCTATGGGTGCCTTCTCTACCGTGATGGGAACAAACGGTGTGCCTCAGAAAGGTAGTGGAACCTCTTATGCATCGCCAATCCTTTGTGGCTTGGTGGCATGCTTATGGCAGGCATTGCCTCAGTTTACAGCACGCGAATTGATGGATCTTATCCGCAGAAAAGGTCATAATGCTGCTCATCCAGATAATGTTTATGGTTATGGTATCCCCGATTTCTGGAGAGCCTACCAGGAAGGAAAGAATTTATAAAAATGGAACAAAACGTCCTCTCTCTCTATGAACTGAATAGGCTGGTACGCAATGTACTTGAAGATGCATTCGACCAGTCGTACTGGATTCAGGCAGAACTGAGCGACGTTGGGGTTAACAGGACAGGGCATTGCTATGTGGATTTTGTGCAGAAAGCACCAAAGGGCAATGCCATCATAGCCAGGGCAAGGGGAACAATCTGGGCAAATGTCTATGCTTTGCTTGCTCCCTATTTCGAACAACAGACAGGGCAACGGTTTGCTGCAGGCATCAAGGTGCTTGTTAAGGTAGAAGTGAACTACCACGAAGCGTATGGCTTTTCCTTGAATGTCATTGATATCGACCCAACTTACACTTTAGGTGATTTAGCAAGACGCAGGCAAGAAATACTCCGTCAGCTGGAGGAAGAGGGCGTTCTTACATTGAATAAAGAATTGGAAATGCCAGTTCTGCCTCAGCGTGTGGCAGTTATCTCTGCTGCAACTGCTGCTGGATATGGAGATTTCTGTAACCAACTGTTCAATAATCCCAAAGGATTTGTGTTTTATCCTAAACTGTTTCCTGCTGTAATGCAAGGAGAGCAGACGGAAAAAACCATTATTTCTGCATTAAATGTCATAGCCGAGGAGCAAGAGAAATGGGATGTGGTAGTAATTATCCGAGGAGGCGGAGCAACCTCCGACCTGGCAAGTTTTGATACCTATTTGCTGGCTGCCAATGTTGCACAGTTCCCATTGCCTATCATTACAGGTATAGGTCATGAACGTGATGATACCGTTCTTGACATGATATCTCATACCAGGGTAAAGACACCAACAGCAGCTGCTGAGTTCCTGATTGACAGAATCGATGAAAGTGCCTGTAAATTAGAAGAATTGGCACAACGTATGGCATATCTTATAGAATTCAGGAGAGTTCAGGAAGAGAGGAAAATAGATGCACTTTGGAATAGTGTAGAGCAGATTGTGCAACGAAGGATTACTCAAGGTGAACATACTATACAATTGTTACAGCAGCGCCTTCGGATGGCATTGCCAATGCGTTTGGAGCGTGAAAACCACAAACTGAATCTTGTGTCACAACGCATTCAAGACAATAGTCCTGAACGATTGTTGAAACGAGGCTACTCATTGACTCTAAAGGATGGTAAGGTAGTGAAGGATGCGTCGCAGCTGAAGAGTGGTGATGTGATAGAAACTCGCCTTGGAACAGGAAATGTTGAATCAACGGTTAAATAACATAGTAGGATGAACGAACAACTAACTTATACAGATGCCATGAAAGAATTGGAGCAACTTGTGGCACAGTTGGAGGATAACTTAATAGACATCGATGTCTTAAGTTATAAGGTAAAGCGTGCTCAAGAGTTGATAAAATTCTGCAAGGATAAACTGATTGCAACCGATGCAGAGATTAAAAAGGTCATGGAAGAAGGAAACTAGGCAGGATTCGTGATATTTTTGCACAAAAACGGCTTGAATGTGAAAAAAATATTCTAATTTTGCATGTTATATTGAAATAAGAGAGTAAAAGAACTAAAATCACAAGATATGGAAGAAATGGATTGGAAAAATCTGTCTTTTGGATATCGTAAGACAGATTACAACGTTCGCTGCTACTATCGCAACGGAAAATGGGGAGAGATTGAGATTTGTTCAGAGGAAACAATTCCTTTGCACATGGCTGCAACATGCTTGCACTATGGACAGGAAGCATTCGAGGGTTTGAAGGCTTATCGTTGTCCTGATGGTAAGGTGCGTATTTTCCGTGCAGATGAGAATGCAGCTCGTTTGCAGAGCACTTGCCGTGGTATCCTGATGCCAGAACTCCCAACAGAGTTGTTTATCGAAATGGTAGAGAAGGCAGTACGCTTGAACGAACGTTTCATTCCTCCATACGAGAGTGGTGCAACATTGTATGTTCGCCCTTTGTTGATTGGTACCAGTGCTCAGGTAGGTGTTCATCCATCAGATGAGTATCTGTTCCTTATTTTTGTAACTCCAGTAGGTCCTTATTTCAAGGGTGGTTTTGCAACAAATCCATACGTTATTATCCGTGATCACGACCGCTCTGCTCCACTTGGAACGGGTATCTATAAGGTAGGTGGTAACTATGCTGCCAGCTTGCAGGCAAACAAGAAAGCACACGATTTGGGTTATAGCTGCGAGTTCTATCTGGATGCTCGTGAAAAGAAATACATTGATGAGTGTGGTGCTGCTAACTTCTTTGGTATCAAGAACAATACATACGTAACTCCTAAGAGTACCTCTATTCTGCCAAGTATCACAAACAAGAGTTTGATGCAGTTGGCAGAGGATATGGGAATGACAGTAGAACGTCGTGCTATTCCAGAAGAGGAATTGGCTACTTTCGAAGAGGCAGGTGCTTGCGGTACAGCTGCAGTAATCAGTCCTATTGAACGTATTGACGATCTGGAGACAGGTGTAAGCTATGTAATTGCCAAGGACGGTAAGCCAGGTCCAACCTGTGAAAAGCTATACAAGAAACTGACAAACATTCAGTATGGCATTGAAGAGGATGTTCATGGCTGGACTCGTGTAGTGATAGACTAATCCTAACGAATGAGTAAAAACAAATTAGCGAAATTTGCAGATATGGCGGGGTACTCACATGTGTTTGAGTACCCCTACCATGCTTTAGAGAACGTACCTTTTCCCATGAAAGGGAAATGGGGTAAGGAGTTCTTTCATAACGATAACCCTATCGTGCTAGAATTAGGTTGTGGTAGGGGAGAATATACGGTGGGACTTGCAAAACTGTTCCCTGAAAAGAATTTTATCGGCGTTGACATCAAGGGCGCCAGAATGTGGATGGGAGCTACACAGTCACTGAATGAAGGACTGAAGAATGTGGCATTCCTTCGCACAAATATAGAATTGATTGACCGTTTCTTTTCACAAGATGAAGTGAGTGAAATATGGTTAACCTTCTCTGATCCTCAGATGAAGAAAGCTACCAAGCGATTGACAAGTACTTATTTCATGGAACGATACAGAAAGTTCTTGGTAAACAATGGTTTGGTACATTTGAAAACTGATTCGAATTTTCTATTTACATATACAAGATACATGGTGCAGCACAACGAATTGCCTATGCAGTTCTGTACCGACGATTTGTACCACAGTTCACTGACAGAAAACCCAGAAAGTCAGGAGGCACGCATATTAAGCATTCAAACTTATTATGAACAGCAATGGATGGCACGTGGATTGAACATCCGTTATATGCGTTTTGAATTATCTCAGGAAGTTCATTTGTCAGAACCTGATGTGGAAATAGAGATGGATGAATATCGTAGCTATGGACGTAGTAAGCGTAGTTCTTTGGAATTAAGTAAATAATAACATAATATATGACATTATATCCTAAAATTATAACCGACGCATTGTCGACAGTTCGATATCCTGGTACAGGCAAGGACATCGTAAGTGCAGAAATGGTAGCCGACAACATCCGTATTGATGGAATGAAGGTGAGTTTCTCTATCATCTTTGATAAGTCAACCGATCCTTTCCAGAAATCAGTGGTGAAAGCTGCAGAGGCTGCTATTCATGCCTATGTTAGCAAGGATGTAGAAGTAACGATTACAACCGAAAGTCGACAGGCAGCACGCCCTGAACCAGGAAAAATGTTACCACAGGTGAAGAATGTCATTGCTGTAAGCAGTGGTAAGGGTGGTGTAGGAAAGTCGACTGTTGCAGCAAATCTGGCGGTAGCATTGGCAAAGTTGGGATATAAGGTGGGTATGCTGGATGCAGATATCTTTGGCCCTAGTCAGCCAAAAATGTTTCAGGTAGAAGATGCTCGTCCTTATGCCGAGGAAGTAGAAGGACGTGATTTGATTGTGCCAGTAGAAAAATACGGTGTTAAACTATTGAGCATTGGATTCTTCGTTGATCCTGATCAGGCTACTCTTTGGCGTGGTGGAATGGCTAGCAATGCCTTGAAACAGTTGGTAGGTGATGCATTATGGGGGGATTTGGACTACTTTATTCTTGATACTCCTCCAGGAACTAGCGATATTCATTTAACTCTGTTGCAGACCTTGGCGATTACCGGTGCAGTCATTGTTAGTACACCACAGCAGGTAGCTTTGGCAGATGCTCGTAAGGGTATCAATATGTATATGAATGACAAGGTAAATGTTCCTATCTTGGGTCTGGTTGAGAATATGGCATGGTTCACCCCTGCAGAAATGCCAGAAAACAAATACTATATTTTTGGTAAGGAAGGTTGCAAGCAGTTAAGCGAAGAGTTGCAGGTACCATTGCTTGGACAAATACCAATCGTGCAAAGCATTTGCGAAAACGGAGACAATGGAACACCTGCTGCATTAGATGCGGGTAGCATTACTGGCCAAGCTTTTATACAGTTGGCACAACGAGTTGTTGAGGAAACTGAAAAGCGCAACCGGGAGATGGATCCAACAAAGATTGTTGAAGTACAAAAATAATGGTGGTTTGCCAATTGGCAAAACCCCGTCTGTTGACTGTTGTCCGTTGTCTGTTGACATAAAAAATGCTCCTGGGTTCAGGAGCCTTTTTTATTTATACCTGTTGCATGTCGCACAGTTTCTTGTAGTAACCATTAAGGTCAACCAAGGATTCATGTTTACCGCGCTCTACAATTTTTCCTTCGTGTAACACCAAAATTTCATCAGCGTTACGAATTGTACTTAGTCTATGAGCAATAGCAATAGTGGTGCGATTCTTCATGAGTCGCTCCAATGCTTCTTGTACCATACGTTCTGATTCCGTATCTAGGGCACTAGTTGCTTCGTCAAGAATAAGGATTCTTGGATTCTTCAGAATGGCACGAGCAATGCTGATACGCTGACGTTGACCACCACTCAGTTTTCCTCCTCGGTCACCAATCATTGTATCGTAACCGTTTTCACTTTCCATGATGAAATCGTGAGCATTGGCAATCTTGGCAGCTTCAACAACCTGTTCCATTGTTGCATCTTTTACGCCGAATGTTATATTATTATAGAAGGTGTCGTTAAACAGAATTGCCTCCTGGTTAACATTTCCCATCAGGTCACGCAGGTCAAAGAACGATACATCGCGGATGTCTGTGCCAGCAATGGTAATACGTCCCTCAACCACATCGTAAAAGCGAGGAATAAGGTCAACCATTGTGGATTTTCCAGAACCGCTTTGTCCTACTAGTGCAACAGTCTTTCCTTCATGAATATCAAGATTGATGTGGCGTAAAACCCACTTCTGGTCATATTTGAAGGATACGTTCTCGAAACGGATTAATGCTTCTCCATTTTTTGTGTTAGAGAAATCAAAGTGTTTTGGTTCTACAGGTTCAGGAATGTTGTTTTCTGCCTGAAGAATCCTGTCAATTCGCTCCATGCTAGCCAATCCTTTAGGAATGTTATAGCTTGCCTTTGAGAACTCCTTTAATGGGTTAATTATGCTATGCAGAATTACTAGGTAGAAAATAAAGGTTGGTGCACTGATGAAGCTGTTTTCATTGTCGAGAATTAACAAACCTCCAAACCACAAAACGATAACTATCAATATTGTACCTAGGAATTCACTCATAGGGTGTGCCAATTGCTGGCGTGTGTTTACCCTGCTAATTGTATTTCTGTAGTCTTCGTTTGTCTTGGCAAAACGATTGTAAATCTTGTCTTCTGCATGGAATGCTTTTATTACTCTTAATCCACCTAAGGCTTCTTCAACCTGTGCCATAGTATTGCCCCATAGGTTCTGCGCAGTAAGTGATTTTCGCTTGAGTTGCTTGCCTATTCTTCCCATAATCCAGCCCATTAATGGCAATACAGTAATGGTGAATAAAGTAAGCTGCCAACTAACTGCGATAAGCGTTCCGAAATAGGCAACAATAAGGATTGGATTTTTGAAGAGCATGTCCAAACTGCTCATGATACTGTTTTCAACCTCCTGAACATCACCGCTCATACGCGCAATGATATCTCCTTTTCTTTCATCACTGAAAAAGCCCAAAGGAAGCTGTAGAATCTTTTTATACAGCATATTGCGAATGTCGCGGACAATACCGGTTCGGATAGGTATAATGGTAGCAGAGGACAGGAAATAGGCGCCTGTCTTCAAACCTGTCATGACAGCAAGAAATACGCCAAGAATAAGTAATGTGTAACTTGCTCCAACACTATTGATGAGTTCTGTTACGTAATAATAGAAGTTGTTGATTGCGTAATCTTTAAATGAATCTGCCTGCTCTAAACTGATATACTGGTACACGGTTCCATCATTCATCTTAAACAAAATCTGCAGGATAGGAATGATGAGTGTAAACGAGAAAATGTTCAATAAGGCAGACAGCAGATTGAATACCACCGTTAATACCAAGTATTTTTTATAAGGTGGGATAAATCTGCGGAGTATCTTGAAAAATTCTTTCATGAAGAGTCTTGTTTATTTCAGTGTGAAACTGCTAGAACCAATCATTCGTTCGTCAACAAAGATAGCAACTCTGTAAGTTCCTGCCTGAAGGAATTCTTCTACTTGCCAGATACCACTAACCTTTAGCTCTTCTCCACCATATTCTACGAATTTCTTGAAACTAACTTCAATGTTTTTTCCTTCGTATTTGCAGGTTTCACCATGGGTAAGAGGTGTGTTGTCTGGCTTCATGATTCTTACATAGGCATTGCGTCCACCAGTCTTAGCTGTAGGATTGCGGTCAATGGTGAAATTTACAACCAATTGTGTAACATCCTTGACTTTCTTTGCATCCTTTCCTCTTTTGTTTTTAGGACTAACACTGATGCCTGTTGCATTTAACTGAGAGGCAATGCTTACTGTTTCTTTTAATTGCTCTCTTTCTGTGTTGAGGCTGCTTATCTTGCTAGTAGCTTCCTCGTATTTGTTCTTTACTTCTGTGTTCTCTGCAATAAGGGCAGTATTAATACGTTGTAAAGAGTCGATCTGTGAAATATAATGACGCATTACAGCTCGGACGTCTGCCAGTTCCTTGCGCAATCTTGTAATTTCCTTAATGTAATTAGCATCATTTGCTTTTACGCGCTGTAACTCTTCCAGCAACTGCTGTGCTCTTTGACGCTCTGCATTTAGCTGTTGTGCTAATGTGTCATTTTGAATGGTGTTTTTTAACTCGTCATACTGCATGGTGAAACCTCGATATTCGTTCTCCATCTCCTGACGGTCTAACTCCATCAATTCCTGCATTTCCTGCTTGTCGGCCTTAGCCTCTTCAAGGTTGGTATATAAGTAAAATGCGACTCCTGCCAATGCTATAATCAGAATGGCTGCAATGACGATGATAACAACGTTCTTTTTCATGTTCAATGTACGGCAAATGTGTAATTTTGTGCAAAGGTAAGGTATTCTTGCTGATTATGCGTGATATTCTAGTTCGTTTTTTTGTTGATTTGTGAAAAAAGGTTTATCTTTGCGCATTATAATTGTTAGAACTTAAAATTGAAACATAAAATATCATAAAAGAAATGATACTATTCCGGAAACTGTTTTGTGCAATGGCTGTGATTACCTTGGCGGCATGCACCTCGTACAAAAGTGTACCTTATTTGCAGAATGTAGAACAGGCAAACGCCTTGAAGGTTTCAAACGAACTTTACGATGCTAAGATTATGCCTAAGGATATTCTTACGGTAACAGTCAATTGTTCTGATCCTACAGCAAGTGCACCTTTTAACTTGACAGTTCAATCAATGGAAGCTTCTCAGTTAAACAGCGGCCGTTCAACAACCCAGGCAGCGCTTCAGCAATATTTGGTAAGTAACGATGGTACCATTGATTTCCCTGTATTGGGTGTTTTGAAGGTAGGCGGATTAACAAAGAACCAGGCAGAGGCAATGATTCGTGAGAAATTGCAGCCTTATCTTAAAGAAACTCCAGTTGTAACAGTACGTATGCCAAACTTCAAGATTGCAGTATTGGGCGAGGTTACAACTCCTGGTACTTTTACTATTAGCAATGAAAAAGTTAATGTGCTCGAGGCACTGGCTTTGGCAAAGGATATGACCATTTGGGGTCGCCGTGATAGTGTAAAGCTGGTACGTGAAGATGCAACAGGCCAGCGTCAGATTTATTTCTTGAATCTTAATGATGCAAATATCATCCATTCTCCATATTATCAGTTGCAGCAGAATGATGTATTGTATGTAACTCCAAATAAAACAAAGGCAAAGAACAGTGATATTGGTCAGAGCACAAGCCTGTGGTTCAGTGCAACATCAATTTTAGTTTCTCTTGCAAGTTTGTTGTATAACATTTTGAAGTAATTTAAGAACTATGGCAACCGAAAACACCGAAAATCGAGAACTTTTAGTAGAAGAGGAAGCAGAGTCATCTTTCAATCTTAGGGATATCCTTTTTAAGATTTTTCTTTATTGGCCATGGTTCTTGGCAAGTGTGATTGCTTGTGTAATCCTGGCATATGTCTATCTGCGTTACAAAGCACCCGTTTACAATGTAACAGCATCTGTATTGATTAAGGAAGATCAGAAGCGAGCCCGTGCAGGACAGTCTGCTGCCATCGAAAGTATGATGGATATGGGCGGTTTCTCTATGACCAACAATTTCGATAACGAGTTGGAAATTCTGAAAAGCCGTACGTTGATTCGTAATGTCATCGTGGACTTGGGATTATATATGAGCACAGGCATCAAGCGTACTTTTGGTTATGCACTCCCAGCATATAATACAGCACCTGTGAAGGTTTATATGGATCCATTACAGGCAGATAGTCTTCCAAGTGCGTTGAAGATGGAAATCGACTACCATACAAATAATAAGGTAGATGTTTCTTTGTCTTATACAAGAGATAAGCAGAAGTTTGAGATGGAGAAAAGTTTCAACTCTCTTCCTGCTGTTGTAACTACTAATGTTGGTGCTGTTACCATTACTGCTAATCCTGAGGCAGAAGATAAGTCGGATGCTGTTGTTGTGGCAACCATTGTTCCACCTACAGATGCTGCTGCATCTTATGGTGAAGCTTTGTCGGTGGCTGCAAGTTCAAAAACTACTACAATTGCAAAGTTGGAAATTAAGGATACGAATACCAAACGTGCTATTGATTTCCTGAACAAGTTGCTGGCTTTCTATAATCAGGATGCCAATAATGAAAAGAATGAGGTTGCAACTAAAACAGCCCAGTTTATTGATGATCGTATTACTATTATCAATCAGGATTTGGGTAGTACAGAAGATAATCTTGCAAACTTCAAGCAGCAGTCTGGCTTGACAAATCTAACGAACGATGCTCAGTTAGCTTTGACAGAAAGTTCAAAATATGAACAGCAGCGTATTGAAAATGCAACCCAGATTACTTTGGTAGAGTTCTTGCAGAGTTACATCAATAATCCTGCCAATGAGGATGATGTTATTCCTGCAAATGTTGGCTTGTCTGATTCTAACTTGTCTGCTGTTATTACAGAATATAATAAGGAGTTGATTGAGAACAAGCGTTTGGCTCGTACTACAAATGAGGCAAACCCTGTTATGCAGGCTTCTAATGAAAAGGTCTCTTTGTTGAGAAATTCAGTGAAGACAACTGTTGCCAGCGTGCTGCGCGGTCTTCGTTTAACAGATAGAGAGTTAAGCGCACAAACAGGTAAGTTTAAGGGACGTATTAGTCAAGCACCACAGCAGGAGAAGGAAATAATGACCATTAGCCGTAAGCAGGAAATTATGGCCAACCTTTATGTAATGCTGTTAGAAAAGCGTGAAGAGAATGCCATTACCTTGGCTGCAACTGCAAACAATGGTCGTTTCATCGAAACTCCATTGGCAGATAAGTTCCCTGTTTCTCCTAAGAAATCCATGATTTATCTTATTGCTTTAGTATTGGGTATGGGTATTCCATTTGGTATCATCTACCTGATTGAAATGCTGAAGTACAAGATTGAGAATACAGGTGATGTTAAGAAACTGACCGATGTACCTGTTTTGGCAGAAATCGGTTTGAACCGCAATAAGAAGGGGGCCAAGGGTGCTATCGTTGTACGTGAGAATCGTAACGACTTGATGGAAGAAACCTTCCGTGGCTTGCGTACCAATATCTTGTTCATGTTGGAAAAAGGTCAGAATGTTATTATGTTCTCTTCTACACAACCAGGTGAAGGTAAGAGCTTCATTGCTGGTAATACAGCTGCAAGTTTAGCATTCTTGGGCAAGAAGGTAATTGTGGTAGGTATGGATATTCGTAAGCCTGGTTTGAATAAGGTGTTTAACATCAGCCGTCATGGTGAGGGTATCACTAACTATTTGAGCAATCCAGAATCTACAAAGCTTGAGGATTATATCCAACATAGTGATGTGTCTCCAAACTTGGATATCTTGCCTGGTGGTACAGTTCCTCCAAACCCAACAGAGTTGGTAGCTCGTCCTATCCTTGATGAAACAATTGAATATCTTCGTAAGAAATATGATATTGTGATTTTGGATACTGCACCTATTGCTATGGTAACAGATACAGCTATTATTGCTCGTACAGCAGACATGTGTGTATATGTTTGTCGTGCCGACGTTACTCCAAAGGCAGGCTTTGAATACGTCAATGTATTGAAGGAAGAGAAGAAGTTTGCTAAGTTGGGTGTTGTTATCAATGGTATTGATATGACAAAGCGCAAGAATAGCTATGGCTATGGCTATGGCAAGCGTTATGGCTACGGCAAGAAGTATGGTTATGGCTATGGTTACGGTTATGGTTATGGCTACGGCTATGGTCAGGCAACCAAGAAGAAATCAAAGAAAGAAGAAGAGAATTAATAATTAAGTTTAAGTATGATATGTATCCCAATCCATCGTGAACCAGAAATGGCATTACGTGGATTGGGATTTTTATTTTGAAGGACCGACAAAATGAGAATAAAGACATTATTGTTAATGCTGCTGACAGCAGTTGTTGTAAATGCACAAACACCAAAGAGAGAATTTCGTGGTGCATGGATTCAGTGTGTGAATGGTCAATTCCAAGGACTGGGAACAGAAAGAATGCAGGCAACTCTTACCAAGCAATTGGATGAGTTGCAGAGATGCAAGATTAATGCCATTATTTTTCAAGTACGTCCAGAGTTTGATGCACTTTATCCTTCAAACTTTGAACCCTGGAGCCGTTTCTTGACAGGAACACAAGGCACGCCTCCTTCGCCTTACTGGGATCCCCTGCAATGGATGATTGATGAGTGCCACAAGCGTGGTATGGAACTGCATGCTTGGTTAAATCCTTATCGTGCAAAGACAAAAGGAACCAATGCATTGGCTGTTACCCATGCCTATCAGCAACATCCCGAGCGTTTCTTCTGGTATGATGACATGATAATTGCCGATCCAGGACAAGAGGTAAACAGAAAGTATTTCTGTGCTATTGTTCAGGATATTGTAAAGCGTTATGATGTAGATGGTATTCATATTGATGATTATTTCTATCCTTATCCTGCCAATGGACAACCTATTCCTGATGAGCAGACTTATCAGATGTATAATCGTGGCATTAATAATATAGGTGATTGGCGTCGTGATAATGTAAACCTTCTTATCAAGGAAATCAATCAGGTGGTAAAGCAAACCAAGCCATGGGTTAAGTTTGGCGTGTCTCCTTTTGGAATTTACCGTAATCAGAAAAGTTGGAAGAACGGTAGTGCTACCAACGGATTGCAAAACTATGACGACCTTTATGCTGATGTGCTGAAATGGGTTGATGAAGAATGGGTAGATTACAATATCCCACAATTATATTGGGAAATAGGACATAAGGCTGCAGATTACGAGACATTGATTAATTGGTGGAGTAAGCATGCAGGCAAGCGCCCTGTATTTGTAGGTCAGGATGTAATGCGAACCGTACAGGCAAAGGATTTGAATAACCCCCAAACCCATCAGATGACGGCAAAATATAACTTGCAGCGTTCATTGCCAAGCATTGAAGGCTCATGCCAATGGCCTGCCAGCAGTGTGGCTGATAATGCCGGGGGCTATGCTGATATGCTGAAGAAGGAATACCACCGTTACCCAGCCCTGCAACCATTGATGCCATATATTGACCACCAGGCACCAGGCAAGGTTAAGAAACTTAAACCTATTTGGATGGGACGCGATTATATGCTGTTCTGGACAGCGCCTAAGGCAAAGCATCCTATGGACGAGGCTGTGAAGTATGTGGTGTATCGTTTCCCAAAGGGTATGCGTGTGAATATAGACGACCCTTCGTATATTGTAGCTATAACAACTGATACATTTTATAAGTTACCTGTTAATCGCGGAAAAGAAAAATACACATACGTGGTGACTGCTCTTGATAGATTGTCAAACGAGTCTCGCCCAGTAAAAAAGTCTGTTAAGCTATAGGGGATTAAGAAATACATTCCCACGTAAACGTGCACATCGTTTGCGTGCAAATGCCTTGTACGTTTACGCGTAAACATACAAGGCATTTACATGTAAATGTAATGCTAAAAAGCGTGCTTGTAACCTTATATGTGGAAAAAACTAACCTATGAATTAGGCGTAAAAATCATATAATGCTTTAATACAGTAAATTACAAA
>JAGHTY010000087.1 GCA_018065125.1 Candidatus Minthousia equi | reverse complement strand
CTTTTTATTTTTGACACAACCCTACGAGATGGCGAACAAGTTCCTGGATGCCAATTGAATACCATAGAAAAGATACAGGTGGCACGTCAGTTGGAAGCGTTGGGCGTTGATGTTATTGAAGCCGGATTCCCCATTTCAAGTCCTGGTGACTTTAATTCTGTAATTGAAATTTCAAAGGCCGTTACATGGCCAACTATTTGTGCATTGACACGTGCAGTGCAAAAAGACATTGATGTGGCTGCCGAAGCTTTGCAGTATGCCAAGCATAAACGTATTCATACCGGTATTGGCACTAGTGATTCACATATCCGTTTCAAGTTTAACTCAAATCGTGAAGAAATCATTGAACGTGCGGTTGCAGCAGTAAAGTATGCAAAAAGATATGTTGAGGATGTAGAGTTCTATGCAGAGGATGCAGGTCGTACAGACAATGAATACCTTGCTCGTGTAACAGAAGCGGTTGTCAAGGCAGGTGCTACTGTCATGAATATTCCAGATACAACCGGTTTCCGTGTTCCTGTAGAGTATGGTGCCAAGATTAAGTATCTGATGGAGCATGTTGATGGCTTGTCAAATGGAAAGGCAATCTTATCAACCCATTGCCACAATGATCTAGGTATGGCTACTGCAAATACCGTTGCAGGTGCATTGAATGGTGCTCGTCAGGTAGAGGTAACAATCAATGGTATTGGTGAGCGTGCAGGTAATACTTCACTTGAAGAGGTTGCCATGATATTCAAGACTCATCCTGATTTGGGTATTGAAACCAATATCAATACAACAAAGATTTACCCAACCAGCCGAATGGTATCATCTTTGATGAATATGCCTGTGCAGCCAAACAAGGCTATCGTTGGTAAGAATGCATTTGCACATTCAAGCGGAATTCATCAGGACGGTGTACTGAAGAATGTATCAACCTATGAAATTATGGATCCAAAGGAGGTTGGTATCGATGATAATGCAATTGTATTGACAGCACGTTCTGGCCGTGCAGCCTTGAAGCATCGCTTGCATGTAAATGGAGTGGATGTAGAAGGAGAAAAACTGGATAAGATTTATCAAGACTTCCTAAAGTTGGCTGATAAGAAGAAAGAAGTAAACGACGACGATATCTTGGTATTGGCTGGTGCTGATCGTGCCGATGCTCACGCTATCAAGTTGGATTTCTTGCAGGTTACAACTGGTATGGGCGAGGGTAGCAAGTGTGTGGCTTCTGTTGGTTTGGATATCAGCGGTCAGAAGTTTGAATCTTGCTCAACAGGTAATGGTCCTGTAGATGCTGCTATTCGTGCCTTGAAGAAAATCATCATAAAGGAAATGGTATTGAAGGAATTTACCATTCAGGCTATTTCAAAGGGTTCTGATGATGTGGGTAAGGTACACATGCAGGTTGAATACAATAGTCATTTGTATTACGGATTTGGTGCAGATACCGATGTGGTCAAGGCTTCACTCGAGGCTTATATCGATTGTATCAATAAGTTTAGAGATTAAAATAAGAATTGTACGTTAATTCAAGTTTATATAGTATGAATACTTTATTTGATAAGATTTGGGATTCACATGTGGTTCAGATCGTAAAAGATGGACCAACCCAGTTATATATTGACCGTCTGTATTGCCATGAGGTAACAAGTCCTCAGGCATTCGACACTCTTCGTGATAAAGGACTGAAGGTGTTCCGTCCCGATCATGTGTATGCCATGCCAGATCATAATACTCCTTCTGATCAGCAGGAAGTAATCAATGATCCTGTTGGTCGCAAGCAGGTTGACACCTTGAAGCAGAATTGCGAGGAGTTTGGCATTAAGCATTTTGCAATGGGTACTCTAGACAATGGTATTATTCACGTTGTTGGCCCTGAGAAAGGTCTTTCTTTGCCAGGCATGACTATCGTATGTGGCGACTCTCATACTTCTACTCATGGCGCTGTTGGTGCATTGGCAATGGGTATCGGAACAAGTGAGGTTGCTCAGGTTTTGGCAAGTCAGACAATCTTGCAGTCAAAGCCAAAGAGCATGCGCATCAACATTGAAGGCGAATTGCAACCAGGTGTAACTGCAAAGGACATTGCTCTGTATATCATGGCTCAAATGACTACTTCTGGTGCTACTGGTTATGTGGTAGAGTATGCAGGTTCTACTATCCGTAATTTGTCAATGGAAGGTAGATTGACCTTGAGTAACCTGAGTATCGAGATGGGTAGCCGTGCTGGTATTATTGCTCCAGATGAAGTTACTTTTGAATACTTAAAAGAACGCGAATATGCTCCTAAGGGTGCAGAATGGGATAAGGCCGTTGCATTCTGGAAGACTTTGAAGAGCGATGAGGATGCCGTATTTGATATGGAGGTAACTTATCGTGCAGAGGATATTGCTCCTCGTATTACCTATGGTACCAATCCAGGCGCTGGTGTGGCAATAGACGAGTGCATCCCTGAATTAAGTACCATTCCAGAGGCAGAACAGGCAGGTTTTATGGCACAGCTGAAGTATATGCAGTTCAATCCAGGCGAGAAACTGGAAGGACATCCTGTTGACTATGTATTCCTGGGTGCATGTACCAATGGCCGTATTGAGGATTTCCGCGCTTTTGCAAGTGTTGTTAAGGGCAAGAAAAAAGCAGAAAATGTTGTAGCATGGTTGGTTCCTGGTAGTTGGTTGGTACGTAAGCAGATTATCGAGGAAGGTATTGACAAAATTCTGGAAGAGGCAGGATTTGAACTTCGACTTCCTTCTTGCTCAGCTTGTCTGGCGATGAATCCAGATAAGGTTCCTGCAGGAAAATTGTCTATCTCAACCAGTAACCGTAATTTCGTTGGTCGCCAGGGTCCTGGTGCTCGCACTGTCTTGGCAAGTCCATTAACTGTAGCAGCTGCTGCTGTTACTGGCGTGATTACCGATGTTAGAAAACTCATGTAATAAAGCAGAATCCTATGAAACAGAAATTTGATATCATACAGTCAACCTGTCTTCCAGTTGCTATCGACAACTGTAATACAGACCTTATTATTCCAGCACGTTACCTGGCATCTACTACTCGTGACCCAAAGTTCTTTGGTGATGCTTTCATGCATGATTTGCGCTATGATGCAGATGGTAATCCTGTTGCAGATTTTGTATTGAACCAGCCTGATTTTAGCGAAGCACCTAGTCAGGGTGTACATGAAATTATTGTTGGTGGAGCAAACTGGGGATCTGGAAGTTCTCGTGAGCATGCAGCATGGGCTATTGCTGGTTATGGCGTACGAGTAGTAATTTCTTCTTCGTTTGCAGATATTCATCGAAACAACCTGCTGAACTGCTTTGTTCTTCCAGTAATTGTTAGCAAGGAGTTCCAGACAGAATTGTTTGATACTATAGCAAAGAACCCAAAGGCAGAAGTTAAGGTAGATGTGCCTAATCAGGTTGTAACAAATGTGACAACAGGTAATAGTGAGCACTTCGATATCAATGGCTACAAGAAGTATTGCTTGATGAATGCCTTGGATGATATTGACTTCCTTTTGGAAAATACAGGTAAAATTGAAGCCTACGAGCAAAAATGAGTCATTCCGATAGTGAATATACCAGAAAACCAGTCCAGATAGAAATCATGGACACAACGTTACGCGACGGTGAACAAACCAGTGGCGTATCGTTCATGCCTCATGAAAAACTGATGATTGCCCGCTTGCTGCTTGATGAACTAAAAGTTGATCGAGTAGAGATTGCTTCTGCCCGTGTATCAGAGGGGGAGATGGAAGCAGCGCATCGCATCTGTCGATGGGCAAACTTGCGTGGTCATATCGATCAGGTTGAGGTTCTTGGTTTTGTAGATAATGGAAAGTCACTGGATTGGATAGAAAAGGCAGGTGGAAGGGTTATTAACTTACTTACAAAAGGATCGTTACGCCATTGTGAACAGCAACTGAAAAAAACACTAGAGCAGCATCTTGATGATATCCGTACCAATATAGAAATGGCACATCAGCGTGGTTTTGATGTGAATGTCTATCTGGAAGATTGGAGCAATGGCATGAAGGATTCTCGTGAGTATGTGTTCCAGCTGATAGACGGATTGAAGGATTGTGGAATCAAGCGATTCATGTTGCCCGATACGTTAGGTGTGTTAAATCCTTTGCAGGTAATTGAATATTTCAGAAAGATGGTTAAGCGCTATCCTGATATTCATTTCGATTTCCATGCTCACAATGATTATGATTTGGCAGTAAGTAATGTTTTAGCAGCTGTACTAAGTGGTGCAAAAGGTTTGCATACTGCAATCAATGGTTTAGGTGAACGAGCAGGAAATGCTCCTTTGGCCAGTGTCCAGGCTATCTTGAAAGACCATTTCAATGCTATTACTCATATTAATGAGGAAAAGTTGAATGTTGTCAGCCATATGGTAGAGAACTATAGTGGTATTGCCATTCCACCCAATAAACCTATTACCGGTAGTAGTGTGTTTACTCAGGTGGCAGGTGTGCATGCAGATGGTGATAACAAGAACAATCTCTACTGTAATGATTTGCTGCCAGAACGATTTGGTCGTAAACGTGAATATGCTCTAGGAAAGGCAAGTGGCAAGGCTAATATCCGAAAGAATCTGGAGGAACTAGGATTGGAACTCAGTGAAGAAGACATGAAGAAGGTTACGACCCGAATCATTGAACTGGGTGACAAGAAAGAATTGGTAACTCAAGACGACTTGCCATATATCGTAAGTGATGTGTTGAAGCATACAAATATTGCAGATACAGTTCGCTTGAAGAGCTATATGGTAAGTACTGCCCATGGATTAAAACCTGTAGCTAGTGTGAAACTGGAGGTGAACAAGGGGTTATATGAAGAAACAGCGACCGGTGATGGTCAGTATGATGCTTTTGTGCGCTGGATTCGCCATATATACAAGAACAAATTAGGTAGAAAGTTCCCTTGGCTGTCTAACTATAATGTGTCAATACCTCCTGGTGGTCGTACCGATGCTTTGGTGCAGACAACCATAGAATGGGATTTTGAGGGCAAGACCTATAGAACCCATGCATTGGATGCAGACCAAACAGAGGCTGCTATCAAGGCCACTATTAAATTGTTGAATATAATAGAGGATTTTTATGCCTCTGAATCATAGAAATTTATAAAAATAAGATAAAGTATGAATTTGAAAATCGCCGTTCTGGCTGGTGATGGAATCGGACCAGAAATTATGGAACAGGGAGTAGCAGTAATGGATGCTGTAGCTCAGAAGTTCGGTCATGAGGTAAGTTACAAAGAAGCTCTTTGTGGTGCTCATGCAATTGATGAGGTTGGTAATCCTTTCCCTGATGAGACATTCCAGATTTGTGAAGAAGCAGACGCAGTTTTGTTCGCAAGTGTTGGTGACCCTAAGTTTGATAATGATCCTACTGCTAAGGTTCGTCCAGAGCAGGGATTGTTGGCTATGCGTAAGAAACTGGGTCTGTTTGCAAACATTCGTCCAGTAACTACTTTTGACTGCTTGGTACATAAGTCACCATTGAAGGATGAGTTGGTACGTGGTGCTGATTTCATTTGCATTCGTGAATTGACAGGTGGTATGTATTTTGGTGAGAAGCTGGAAGGAACAGAAGTTGCTTACGATACTAATAAATATACTCGTGAAGAGGTAGAACGTATCTTGAAGGTTGCTTATCAGTATGCTATGCAACGTAACAAGCATCTTACTGTTGTTGACAAGGCAAATGTTTTGGCTTCAAGTCGTCTGTGGCGTCATGTAGCACAGGAAATGGCACCTCAGTATCCAGAGGTTACTACTGATTATATGTATGTTGACAATGCGTCAATGCGTATGATTCAAGATCCAAAGTTCTTTGATGTGATGGTAACCGAAAACACCTTTGGTGATATCCTTACCGATGAGGGTTCTTGCATCACAGGTTCAATGGGTTTGCTGCCATCTGCATCAACCGGTACCAGTACTCCTGTATTTGAACCTATTCATGGTTCTTGGCCACAGGCAAAGGGCTTGAACATTGCCAACCCATTAGCACAGATTCTTTCTGTTGCCATGTTGTTTGAGTATTTCAACCTGAAGGAAGAAGGTGCTTTAATTCGCAAGGCTGTTGATGCTTCACTGGATGCAAATGTTCGTACTCCAGAAATTCAGGTAGAAAACGGTAAGCACTATGGTACCAAGGAGGTTGGTGCTTGGATTGTAGATTATATAAAGAAAGCATGAGATTAATCGTTCTTTTCTTTTGTATATTATCGGGACTGGTAGGTTTTGCTCAAAACAGCGAAACCTATCAGGCTTTGCTCGACTCTGCATTGCAGGCATCTTCTAAAAATAGGTTGCCTCAGGCAGAAATGCTGTATAAACGCGTGCTGGAAATGGAACCATCAAATCCTACCAACAGTTTGGTGTGGGGAAACTTGGGAAGTGTTCAGTATCGCTTGGGTAATACTCAGGCAGCCTTGCAAAGCTACACAATGGCATTGAATCTACAGCCAAAATTGGTTCCTGTCTTGGAACAACGTGCTGATTTATATATGGAAATGAACGATAAGACACATGCCTTGTTTGATTATTCTGCAATTTTGGATGTTGACCCTAGTCATGAACAGGCATTGCTGGGGCGTGCATCTCTCCGTATGGAACAACGAATGTACCAAGAAGCGCAGTTAGACTTAGAGACTTTGCTGTATCATTATCCTCAGCATAAGCAGGGAGAATTGGGATTAGCGATACTAAGTCAGAAGCAGGAAAGGTACAAGGAATCGGCAGAGCGATTCGCTATATTATTGGAAAAGTACCCTAATGATCCTACTTTGTATGAGGCACGCGGCAATATGGAGCGTGAGGCCAAATTATATGAGTTGGCACTTTTGGATTATGAAGAGGCAGGCCGTATTAGCAAAGATCCTTTTTATAATGTAATGCAAGCTTTGGTGTATTTAGATCAGGGTAAGAAGAAAACAGCTCGTATCATGTTGGATAGGGCGGTGAGAGGCGGCGAAAGCTATGCCTCATTGAAAGATATTTATTTAAAGTGTAAATAACTTATTTTTTTAGCGGTATGGGAAAATATAATTTAACACCAGTAAAGGAAAAGCCTGCAGCCTATAGAAATAGGTTGAAACCAGAAATGGTTGATGAACTGGAAAAGAAAATCTTTGAGATTATTGTGATTCAGAAGAAGTACATGGACCCAGAATTCTCTGCAGCAGAATTAGCTAAGATGTTGGGTACCAATACTCGTTACATTTCTGCTGTTGTAGGTTTGCGTTTTGGTAAAAACTACACAGGTTTTGTTAATGAGTATCGTATTAAGGATGCTTTAGGCAAACTATTAGACAAGCGCTATGCTAGTGCTAATGTAGAAGAAATTGGAAAGATGGTTGGCTTTGCTAATCGCCAGTCATTCTATACTTCTTTCTATAAGATTACAGGTCAGACCCCACGCGGTTACAGAGTGAAGCATTCGTAAAACATGAAGAGTGAGTTTTCATACGCCGACGAAAAGTTTGCTGATTTACAACTGCTTCGATATAGGGTAGAGGGTTTTGAACAACTATCCTTGCAGCAGAAAAAACTGATTTATTATTTGTCTGAGGCTGCCTTGTGTGGCAGAGACATACTATTTGATCAGAATGGTAAATACAATCTTCGTATCCGCAAGATGCTAGAAACCATCTATGTGGATTATCCAGACAGGGATTCTGAAGATTTTAAGGCGTTGGAAATTTACCTCAAGCGTGTGTGGTTTTCAAGTGGCATCCATCATCATTATGGATGCGAGAAGTTTGTGCCAGGATTCTCTCAGGAATTCTTGCGCAAGGCAATATACACGGTAAAATCAAGTCGTCTTCCTTTGCAGGCAGGAGAAACGTTGTCGGATTTTTGCTCTGAGATTTTCCCAGTTATTTTTAATCCAGACATCTATTCTAAAAGAGTAAATCAAGCTGAGGGAGATGACCTGATTCAAACATCTGCTGCTTATTATTATGATGGAGTAACTCAGCAGGAGGCCGAGGAATTCTACAACCAGATGAAAGACCCTGAAGATGAAGAGCCAGTGATGTATGGAATGAACTCACGACTGGTAAAGCAGAATGGAAAGGTTTTTGAAAAGGTTTGGAAAACAGACGGCTTATATGGTGAGGCTATCAGTTGTATTGTTTATTGGTTGAGGCGTGCTATGCAAGTAGCCGAGAATGATAAACAGCGTAATGTAATTGGTAAACTGATAGAATTCTATCGTACTGGAGACTTAAAGGTGTTTGATGAATACAGCATTGCCTGGGTAAATGACCAGGATTCCAGAATTGATTTCAACAATGGCTTTATTGAAACCTATGGTGACCCATTGGGATTGAAAGCCAGCTGGGAGTCGATTGTGGATTTTAAGGACTTGGTAGCGACCAAGCGAACAGAAACCATTAGTAGCAATGCACAATGGTTCGAGGATCATTCACCTGTTGATCCCCGCTTCCGTAAAGAACAGGTCAAGGGCGTTTCTGCAAAAGTGATTACTGCTGCTATTTTGGCCGGTGACCTTTATCCCGCAAGTGCCATTGGTATCAATCTACCTAACTCAAACTGGATTCGTAGTGTGCATGGTTCAAAAAGTGTAACCATCGGTAACCTTACTGCTGCGTATAGCAAAGCTGCACAGGGTAATGGATTCATGGAAGAATTTGTGTGGAGTAATGCAGAATTAAAGATGATTCGTGAATATGATAATCTCACGGATGATCTGCATACTGATTTGCACGAATGTTTGGGCCATGGTTCTGGAAAATTGTTGCCAGGTGTTGATCCTGATGCACTGAAGGCCTATGGTGCTACAATTGAAGAGGCGC
Source organism: Candidatus Minthousia equi (assembly GCA_018065125.1). Classification (GTDB taxonomy): domain Bacteria; phylum Bacteroidota; class Bacteroidia; order Bacteroidales; family Bacteroidaceae; genus Minthousia; species Minthousia equi. Next base: position 7,474 of record JAGHTY010000087.1, on the reverse strand, counting down.
GTGCCGATTTGTTCGGTCTTTATTATATGGCCGATGCAAAGATGGTAGAACTAGGATTGCTACCCAATACTGAAGCATATAAATCACAGTATTATACCTATATGCTCAATGGACTTCTTACACAGTTGGTGCGTATAGAAATTGGTAATGACATTGAAGAGGCACACATGCGTAATCGTGCCTTGATTGCACGTTGGGCATACCAGCATGGCAAGGAAGATGGTACAGTAGAGATGTGTCAGAGAAATGGAAAGACCTATATCCGTATCCATGACTATCAGGCGTTACGCCAACTTTTCGGGAAGTTGCTGGGTGAGATTCAACGTATCAAGAGTGAGGGTGATTTTGATGCAGCACGTTCTTTGGTAGAAACTTATGGAGTAAAGATTGATTTGCAGTTGCATCGCGAAATCAAGGAACGTTATGCAGCCCTTAATTTGGCACCTTATAAAGGATTCATTAATCCTGTTTATTCGGCGGTTTATGATGAACAGGGCGAGATAACAGACGTGAAGATTTCTTATGGCGAAAGCTATGCTCATCAGATGCTCCGTTACAGTCGTGATTATGGAACACTTCCTTATGTAAATAATTAAAAGTACAATCATGGATGTAAAGGAACAGATATTGAACCTAAAGGCTGCATTCCGCCAGGGAATGAATGGTGTAGCCTCTGCACAGATGAGACAGCAGGGGCTGGTTTATAAATTGAATTTTGGCATAGAGCTACCTCGTTTGTACGAGATTGCTAAAGATTTTCCTCACGATCATGATTTGGCACAGGCACTTTGGAAGGAAGAGGTTCGTGAATCGAAGATTATGGCAGGTATTCTGATGCCTACCGAACGTTTTTTTCCAGAGGTGGCAGATATCTGGGTAGAGCAGATACCTAATCAGGAAATTGCAGAGCTAACAGTAATGAATCTGTTTCAGCGCTTGCCTTATGCCAGTGAGATTGCATTTAGATGGGTTTCTGATACCCGTGAAATATTTCAGGTATGTGGCTTGCTGCTGCTTGCTCGCCTTTGTATGAAAGGGTGTAAGTTTAATGAATCTGCTTCGAATGAATTGCTCGATCAAGCCTTTACTGCATTGCAGGACAAGAACGAGCGCATTGCACGTCAGGCATATCTGCTGCTTATGAAATATCTGACTTTGGGCGAGGAGGAATGCAAGAGTGTTTCTGCTATGCTTTCAGGTATTACGTGCGCCGAGAATCCTGTTTTGGAGGGTAGATTACAGGTTCTGCAAATGGAGTGTGAACCATTGCAGTGATTTTATGAAATATTTCTTTCTTTTCTCGTAGAAAATGCCTAACTTTGAACGCTCAATGTGCTGACTATGGATAATTCGGCGTTACAGGAAAAGGTTAAATCCGTCTTCGTGCTTTATCTGAAAGGTAAAGGTGGTAGATGTACCCCAGAACGCCTTGAGGTTTTAAAGACAGTAGTCGATATTCCTTCGCATTTTAAGTTAGATACATTGATGGAGTTGTTGGTGCAGAAAAACTTCAGGGTATCAAGAACAACACTTTATAATACTATATATGAGTTAGAGGATGCAGGCATAGTTTCTGCTTGCCGTATTGGTCATGATATGTATTATGAAATGTCGTTTGAAAGGCCAAGGCATCATCATCAGGTATGTACCCGATGTGGCAGAATCACCGAGTTTCAGAATATAGAACTTGATGAGGCGATTGCCAAGGCAAAGTATCGAAGGTTTACAATGGCAGATTACACCTTGAGTGTCTATGGCATTTGCACCAGTTGTGTAACTCAGATGAGAAGAGAAGAAAAAAAGAAAAAGAATAAAAATATAAACAAGCAGTAATACAATGAAAGTTGATGTATTGTTAGGCCTTCAGTGGGGCGACGAAGGTAAGGGTAAGGTTGTTGACGTACTTACCCCACACTACGATGTAGTAGCCCGTTTCCAAGGCGGTCCAAATGCAGGACATACACTGGAGTTTGAAGGACAGAAGTATGTACTTCGTTCTATCCCTTCTGGTATCTTCCAGGGCGATAAGGTAAATATCATCGGTAATGGTGTTGTGCTGGATCCTTCTTTGTTTAAGGCAGAGGCAGAGGCACTCGAGGCTTCTGGTCATGCGTTGAAGGAGCGTCTGCACATCTCGAAGAAGGCACATCTTATTATGCCAACTCACCGTGTACTCGACGCAGCATACGAGGCCGCAAAGGGTAAGTCAAAGGTTGGCACTACTGGTAAGGGTATTGGTCCTACCTATACTGATAAGGTTAGCCGTAATGGTTTGCGTGTAGGTGATATTCTTAATAACTTCGAGGAGAAGTATGCTGCAGCAAAGGAGCGTCATGATGCTATCCTGAAGAGCTTGAACTATGAATATGATATTACCGAACTGGAGAAGGAATGGATGGCTGGTATTGAATACCTGAAGACTTTCCACCTGGTTGACAGCGAGCATGAGATTAACAACCTTCTGAAGGCAGGCAAGAGCGTGCTTTGCGAGGGTGCTCAGGGTACTATGCTGGATGTTGACTTTGGTTCTTATCCATTCGTTACCTCTTCTAATACCATTTGTGCTGGTGCTTGCTCTGGTTTGGGTGTAGGTCCAAATAAGATTGGCGAGGTATTTGGTATCATGAAGGCATATTGCACCCGTGTTGGTGCAGGTCCATTCCCAACAGAATTGTTCGATGAGACTGGAAAGACTATCCGTGATTTAGGTCATGAGTATGGTGCTGTAACAGGCCGTGAGCGTCGTTGTGGCTGGATCGACTTGGTGGCATTGAAGTATGCTATCATGGTAAATGGCGTAACCCAGTTGATTATGATGAAGAGCGATGTGCTTGATGGTTTTGAAACCATCAAGGCTTGTGTTGCTTATAAGATGAATGGTGAGGAAATTGATTACTTCCCATTCGATATCAAGGAAGGTGACATTGAACCTGTTTATGTTGAAATGCCAGGTTGGAAGACTGATATGACCAAGTTCACCAGTGAGAACGAATTCCCTGAGGAGTTCAATGCTTACATTGATTTCTTGGAAACTCAGTTGGAAACTCCAATCAAGATTATTTCAATCGGTCCTGACCGCGACCAGACAATTGTTCGCTATAACGATTAATCCAAATAGTATAAGAAGTAAAAGGGGTTTAAAGGGTTTAAAGAAGCCTTTTAAACTCCTTATTTTTATACCCCTTTAACCCTTTAAACCTTTTATTCCTTAAAATCCACAGCCCTGTTGATGAAATCATTGAAAGGCTTGGTAGTCTTGAATAGCTCTGCTACGCGCTGTGCAAGATTCTTGCTAAGTATAAACTCATCATCCACGTTCATTACCAGACAGAAATTCTTCAGTCGTAGCCAGTCGGCACAAGGAGCATCAGCAGGATATTCGCGTGGAACACGCTTCAATGCACCATCCATATCCACCTTGAAGGCTGTGTTTGCCACTTGTAGCACATCTTTATTGAAGTCTTCCCACTCATCGTAGATGTCTTCGCGCACCATCTTTATTACCTGTGGGTCGTAGCAATAGTTGCCTGATGCCAGCATATGCTCGGCAGGGTAGCCACCGTCATCATTGGTTCCTACATGAAAGTAGTAACCGGCGTGCATCGACTTCTTTCCACCAGGTGCCAGAAATACACCGAAGTGAGTCTTATAAGGTGTCTTATCGTTCGAGAAACGGGTGTCTCGGTAAATGCGGTAAGTGCAGTCGCGCATTGTCAGCTTGCCAATCTCTGGGTCAAATTCACTGATTTGGTTGATTAGTTCCTGGCAGAACTCATACCATTTTGCCTGTACCTTGCGGTACTCATCCTTGTGCGCCTCGAACCATTCACGGTTGTTGTTACGCTTTAGCTGTCGCAGAAATTTCAATATCTCTTTCATACGTTCCCTAAACACACTTTATAATTCTACGATAAACTAGAATGCAAGATTTACGCCACCCATAAAGGTTGCCTTTGGCATTGGGTAACCCAGGTTGATTTCATAGCTCTGTGCAAACAGGTTCTCGCCCTTCAGGTACAGGTGAACACCCTTTGCTGCCATGTAGCCTACTGTGGCATTCAGTAAGGTGAAGTTCTCGGTTGTAGCATTTTCACCAACTGAGGTGTACAGGTGGCTGATTTGCTGCAAGCCAGCACTAAGGTTCCAGCGATCCTTGCGATAGCTGGCACCGATGTAACCCTTGTAGTCTGGTGCTGCCACCACCTTGTTATGCATGTGCAGCAAGCTATGGTTGGTGTTTACGCTCCAGTTACTGTTGATACGCCATGCGGCTTCAAGTTCGATACCATTGTTCTGAATAGCACCGGTATTAACGTTTTGCTTATTGATAGTCTGAATCATGTTGTCACCCTTCAGATAGAACAGGTTGATGCCATAGCTGAAGGCACCCAAACGCTGTTTCCAGCTCAGTTCGTAGTTCATGATGCGCTCTGCCTTCAGTTCCTCGTTTGATGGTGGATACAGATACATTTCGCGCATGGTAGGATTGCGGAATCCCTTGCTAAGCATGGCCTTGAACTCACCAGTTGCAGTAGGACGAACCACCAAGCCCAGCTGTGGAATCCATTCTCCCCCTGCTACAGAGTGATTGTCATAGCGCAAACCAGCATCAACAGTCAGCCATGAAGCAATGTCCTGACGGATATCTACATAACCGGCAATTTCATTCATGTGCTTGCGTGCACTCTGCTTGTTCTGTGTTTCCAGAACCTCACCATTTTCACGTGAAGTATAATAGGCATTGCCATAGATGTGCTGATAGTCCACACCCACAGTTACACGGTTTCCTTCAAACAGGTTTACGCTCTGGTACCATGAAATACCAGTCAATGCATCCTTTGAACGGAAAAGACGAGTCTGTGGAGTCTTACCCTCGGCATAGCCATCGTTAATCTTGTGGAAACCAAAGTTATCATAGATGCTGATGGCACCACTGGTGTTGCCATAGTGATTCTCAAGTGCTGCAGTAACCACGCCACGGGTGATATATTGGTCTGCCTCGAACATAGGAGCAGTAACGCTGCCGGGGTAGCTAGAGTTGAAATGTGTCAGGTCGGCATCAGCATAGATGTTCCAGTTCTCGTTCAGGTCATAGCCAATCTTCACATAACCACCATATTGTTCAAATCCCATGCGAGGGCGATGATTGTCGGTGCGTGCATATTGTGCTGCCACTGTGCTGCTGAACTTTCCGCTGCGATACTGATTGCTAACCTCTGCCTGAAAGGTGCCATAAGAGCCAGCGCCCAGGTTGATGTTGGTCTTCATGCCATCCTGCTTCATGCCACGGGTAACAATATTGATAACACCTCCAAGGGCATTCGAACCATATAGCACCGAGGCTGGACCACGCAGCACCTCTACGCGCTCTGCCATCATGGTTTGATAGGCATCTGCTATTGAGTGTCCATAGATTCCCTGATATTGTGGGTGTCCGTCAATCAGCACCAGTAACTGTCCGGCACCAGCCGAGATACCACGCATGCTGATGCTACCCGAACCTCCGTTACTAACACCATAGCCAAACATGCCACGCTGGGTTACGAATAATCCAGGAACTTGTTCGGTAAGAGTAGGAAGGATGTTTGCGCGCTGATTTTCGGTAAGTTTTGCTCTGCCTACTACGTTTACGGTCATTGGCAGATGGCGCACGTCGGTTGCTTCGCGTGAACCGGTTACTACCACCTCGTCCATCTGATACTGGCTTGCCACATCTGTTGTGTCAATCTGTGCCTGTATCTGTGTTGCTGCCATCAGCAGCAAAGTCATGAATATTTTTCTCATTCTGTGTTTGTATATAGTTTTACGGGTGCAAAGATACGCCAAAGTAGATAATGCTATTTTTCTCACAGGTTCAAACTGTTTTTCTCACAAGTCCAACTAAACCATTTTGGACCTTTGCTGTCATAAATTTAAAAGACTACAGACAACGGACTACAGACAACAGTCTTTGCGACTCTGCGACTTTGTGACTCTGCGACTTAAAAATATGAACGTAAAACGTCTAACTTATAACGATGTATTTCAGGTTTTCCTGCATCGTAGTGAAATGCAGCACGACCGTGTGGTGCGTGAGCATACCCTTTTCTATGTGCTCGAGGGTAGCATTGATATCAATGAGCAGGGAAATATCATCACGCTGAATAGTGGTGAATGTGCCTTCATTCGCCGTGACCACCGTGTGCGACTTTGTCATCATGCAGGTAGTCAGGGTGGACCACATCGTTCCATGGCGTTTAACTTTCCGCAGAAATACCTCATGAAGTATTGGCATCAGATGGATAAACGGCATCTGCCAGCCTATACCAGGGAACTGCCTGCCAGTGTATTGAAGATTCCAGCCCGGCCAGATGTGCAGGGCTTGTTTCAGTCGTTTCTGCCTTACTACGATTTCTCTATCAATCCCGATGAGGAGTGGATAAATCTGAAACTGGCCGAAGGTATTCAGGTAATTCTTCGTACCGATGCTGGTGCCTATGCTGCAATGTTCGACTTTACCAGTCAGTGGCGAGTTGACATTCTGCGTTACATGAACGAGAACTATATGTATAACCTTTCCATGCAGGAGTTGGCGCACTATACGGGTAGGAGCCTCACTACCTTCAAGCGCGATTTCAAGAAGGTTAGCGACCTTACCCCAGAGAAGTGGATTGTGCAGCGCCGACTTGAGGCTGCCTACCAGTTGCTCACTCAGGAATCCCGCAAGGTGCAGGATGTTATGCTCGAGGTGGGTTTTGACAATTTCAGTTTCTTCTCCCGCATCTTTAAGGAGAAATATGGGGTACCACCTTCTATGATTAGAGGTTAGGGATGAGTGATAAAAAAAAGACGCACCTTTCGATGCGTCTTTTTATAATATAAAAAATGTGTATTAAATTGCGAATGGGTTTTCGCCTGGGTACAACTGACCTGCTGGCAATGGAGTGTTGATATCCTCAACGCCCAACATCTTAAGAGCCTCGAACAATACCTTGCCGCAGTGATCAAATGCGTATGCACCGTGGTGAGGGAAGCGCTTGCCAACCAATACGTGGCGATAGAAGCGAGCGAATCCAGGGATAGCGTGGATACCGATACCACCGAATGAGCATGGATCAACATCCAGGAACTCACCCTGAGCGATATAAGAAACAAGCTTAGCGTCAGAGTTAGACTGGATACGGAACATAGTTGACTTACCTGGCTTGATCTGACCTTCAAGAGTACCCTTTGTGATATCCTCGCTCATCAAACGAGCCTGGATCAACTGATACTTAATCTTGCAGTCCTTCATGCACTGTGAGCAGGTGTTACCGCAGTGGAAGCCCATGTAAAGATCCTTAAGATCTGCACCAGCAAGGCTTGCACCAGCAGGGATAACGTCAGCAGGAACTGAGTTGTTGATATCAAGAAGAGTAGCTGGCTTTTCAGTAGCGCACTCTGCCATGAACTCAGAAAGAGCACCATAGAGGTCAACCTCACAAGCTACAGGAAT